>CALGSR010000304.1 GCA_937902115.1 uncultured Bacillus sp.
GAGTTCGCTCGAAAAATTTCCTTTGAAAAATCGAGGCATCCGCCGGAGGCTTAACCTCATTCAGCCGAGGTTTGAACCCCCACTGAATTGGAAAAATACTTTGCATTCAACCCCCACTTGTAGAAGTGGAGGACTTCTGCTGAATGAGGTTAAATGAAAGGGTATTCACTTTCCATCCCTTTCATATTATCACCAGGTTCACTCTGATCAATTTTACAGAAAAAAATCCAGCTCAGCAATAGAGGGAGAAAAGTTCAAATTATTGTTTAATTCTGGGACAAGGGACCAGGTTCCTTGTCCCAGAAAAAAAGCATGGGATTGGATTCCCATGCTTTTTGCTGTTTCTTATAGTTCTGGATATAGTGTAAATTTGCTTGTTAAGTCTGTAACACGCTTAGCTGCTTCTTGAAGTTTTGCTTCGTCTTCATGGTTTTTCAAAGTGAAACCGATGATAGAAGCAATTTCATCCATGTCTTCTAAGCCAAAGCCGCGTGAAGTAACAGCAGCTGTACCGATACGGATACCGCTTGTTACAAATGGTTTTTCCGGATCAAATGGAATCGCATTTTTATTGACAGTGATGCCGACTTCGTCAAGAACATGCTCTGCCACTTTACCTGTTAAACCGATGGCACGAAGGTCAACTAATAATAAATGGTTGTCTGTTCCGCCTGAAACAAGAGTTAAGCCCTCTTTTTTCAGTCCTTCAGCTAAACGCTGTGCATTAGCAATGATATTTTTTGCATAATCCTTGAAGTCATCTTGAAGTACTTCACCAAGAGCAACTGCTTTTGCAGAGATTACGTGCATTAACGGACCGCCTTGGATTCCAGGGAAGATTGATTTATCAATTGCTTTCGCAAATTCTTCTTTACATAAAATCATCCCGCCGCGTGGTCCGCGCAGTGTTTTATGTGTCGTTGTTGTTACAAAGTGTGCATGCGGCACCGGATTTGGATGTTCACCAGCTGCTACAAGTCCGGCGATGTGAGCCATGTCCACCATGAAATATGCGCCTACTTCATCAGCGATTTCACGGAATTTTGCGAAGTCAATTTGACGCGGATATGCACTTGCACCAGCAACGATTAATTTTGGTTTATGCTCAAGCGCTTTTGCACGTACATCATTATAATCGATGCGTTGGTCAGTCTCGTCTACTCCATATTCAACAAAGTTGTATAGAACGCCACTGAAGTTCACATGACTTCCGTGCGTTAAGTGTCCGCCATGAGAAAGATTCATCCCAAGAACAGTGTCACCAGGCTTTAATACAGTAAAGTAAACAGCCATGTTTGCTTGTGCACCGGAGTGCGGCTGTACGTTTGCATGTTCAGCACCAAAAATTTCTTTCGCACGGTCACGTGCTAAATCTTCTACGATATCGACATATTCACATCCGCCATAGTAGCGTTTGCCTGGATAGCCTTCTGCATATTTATTTGTTAAAACTGAGCCTTGAGCTTCCATGACTGCTTCACTGACAAAGTTTTCAGATGCAATTAATTCAATTTTAGAGCGCTGACGGCCAATTTCTTGTTGTATCGCTTTAAATACTTGTTCGTCTTGCTGTGCCACATGTTTCATTGTTAATCCTCCCTATTGGTTTCCTTTTTATTTAAGGCAGTGCCTATTTTTTAATAAGCCTGTTTTTGTAAAGTTTATTGTTAAAATCTAAAGGCCGATTTTAACGTAGAAACAGCTATTTTCAGGCTTTTAATTCAGTTTGCAGCTCTTTTCTCTTCAAAGAAATCTAGCTTCACATTGAAAAACAAAGTCAAGCAACTTATATTTTCAAACTAAAAGCAACAACGTCTGAGAAAAGAGCCTTTAATAAAGTCGTTTTTCCGAAAATTTCTACTCCATTTTAACAGTTTTATTCGTATATAGAAAGATGTTATTTTTCAGAAAACCCTTACATTCCGCATTTTTTGACAATTTTCTTGTTTTGCCATTTATTTTTCAGCAATTAATCGACATTAGTGTTTACGTCCATCATTGTTATCATGCAAAAAGGCAGATATGAATGTGTTCATTCATATCTGCCCACCGTTCATTCGTTTTATTTCTATTAGTTGCATGATTGATTGGAGGCGGTATACACATAAACTGCCCGTTCACCGCCGATGAGCTTATGTCTAGTCTTGGCCATTGTTACATGGGCATTGCCGATTTGATTGCCAGCAGTACGAATCGGTACCGCTACATGCTTCAAATGCATGCCAATGAGGGTATCGCCGATATCGATTCCGGCATCCGCTTTGATGAATTCGACTACCACCGGGCCTGATAGATGTTCAAAAGCATAGGTTGCCATCGCACCGCCTGCATGCCTTACCGGAATAACAGAGACCATTTCCAGTGAAAGCCGCTCGGCTGTTTCTCTTTCAACGACTAATGCGCGGTTTAAATGCTCGCAGCATTGAAAAGCAAGGGACACACCTGTCTCTTTGCGGAAATTTTGTAAAGCGTCAAAAATCATTTCGGCTGCTGCAAACGTTCCGGATGTTCCGATTTTTCCCCCGCCTACTTCACTTGTACTGCAGCCAATGACAAAGGTATCTTTTTTTCCTAGTTGTGCCTGTTGTTGAAACTCGGACAAAATCGATTCAGTTTGTTTCCGCCATTCCTGCATGTTTGGTGGGTCTCCCTTCAAATATCTTACCTTTTATATATCCTGATTATATTGCGACTTCATTATTCTTCATTTAATTGTGTTTCGTTATACTGCCATTATTCAGCACTAAAATGGGACAGGGGACCCGGCCCCTTGTCCCTTACTTCTCTTCGTAGGCTGTGATTTTGCTGACGCGTTTTGCATGGCGGCCGCCTTCGAATTCGCCTTTGAGCCATGTTTCGGCAATCAGGCGTGCCAATCCCGGTCCGATGACGCGCTCGCCCATCGCTAAAACATTTGTATCATTGTGCTCTCGAGTCACTTTCGCTGTAAACACATCATGCACAAGGGCACAACGGATTCCTTTTACCTTATTTGCGGCAATGCTCATTCCGATGCCTGTGCCGCAAATTAAAATCCCGCGATCAAATTCACCGTTGGCCACAGCCTCTGCCACTGGAATGGCATAATCCGGATAATCAACTGATTCGCCGCATTCGCAGCCAAAATCTTTATATTTAATTCCTAGCTCTTCAAGTAATGAGATAATTTCCTGACGTATATTCACGCCGCCATGATCCGATCCAATTGCTACTTTCATCGGTGCTGCCTCCCTGCTTTTCATAGAACATTCTTTACTCCCTTTATTTTGCCACAATCTTTGCAAAATAAAAAGGCACAGGCCCTATTTTTCGACAAAATCCTCGTTTGCCTCTGCCTGCTAAAGGGCAAATGGGACAGGGGACCCGTCCCCCTGTCCCTTATACGGTGAATTGTGTGATGGATTTTTTTAGTTTCTGTGCCTGTTCTTCGAGTTCCATTGTCTGCTCCTTTACCCCCGTTATTACGGCATTCTGTTCTAGCGTGGCAGCAGTGACTTCTTCGGTACCTGCGGAGGTTTCCTCGGCAATTGCGGAGACTTCTCCTAATTGGTGGGAAAAGGCCTTGATTTCCTCTAATTGCACCTTGACCAGGCCGCTGATTTCTGATGTAGAAGCAGCCATTTCATGAACACTCTTTGCCATTTCAGTCAAGGCCTCATTCGTTTCCGTACCCCTTGTGACTTCTTTATTCACCGTTTCTACTTGCTGGGTAATTTGCGTGACGATATGACAAACCTCATGTTGAATCGTTTCAATCAGATCCGATATCCGCTGCACGGCGTCCGCACTTTGATCGGCCAACAGGCGGACCTCTTCTGCAACAACAGAAAATCCCCTGCCATATTCTCCTGCCCGCGCGGCTTCAATCGATGCATTGAGTGCCAATAGGTTCGTTTGCCCGGCAATATCACCAACAAGCCCGATCACTTCTTCAATT
>CALGSR010000305.1 GCA_937902115.1 uncultured Bacillus sp.
TTTTTTATAAATTTTTATTTTATTATATGCCTTTTACGTAACTGTTGTATCCACCTATCAAAAATATTTAATAGGCGGTTCCTGCATGTTTGTTAGACAGATAAAACTACTTGGCGATTTCGTTGGACTCAGAATACTGCTGTAGTTTTCGTACGATCGTCGGCTGACTTACGCCTAATGCTTTGGCCGCTTTTCGTGTACTTCCATAATAGAGCATCGCTTTTTCTATTAAATCTCTTTCGGTTTTAAACAATATCTCTTTTAAATCTCCTAATTCTTCTCCTTTGTCGATTACATCAGTATTAATCTCTTTAGGAAGATCCTCTGCTTCCAAAATCTCCTTATTAGATAGAATTACGCTTTTTTCAACTACATTGATCAATTCCCTTACATTTCCTGGCCATTGATAATGATTTAGGAGGGCCATCGCACTGGAAGAAAAGGACACTTTTTTATTATATTTACCATTCATCCTGTTTAAATATTGAGTGACTAACGGGGTTATATCTTCAGGTCTTTCACGTAGTGGCGGGATATTAATTTGAACCACATTCAACCGATAATATAAATCCTCTCGGAATTCCTTATTTTTTAGTTTTGCATCGAGATCATTCGCTGCGGCTATGATCCGGGTATCGATTTGTATGGTCCTTGCCCCTCCAACTCTCATGATTTCATGTTCTTGCAACACACGCAGCAGTTTTGATTGGAGCGGTAAGGATAATGTAGTAATTTCATCCAAAAAGATGGTTCCGCTATTTGCCAGCTCAAATAATCCCTTTTTACCACCTTTTTTGGCTCCTGTGAAGGCACCGTCTTCATAACCAAACAATTCAGATTCCAATAGTTCTGAAGGGATTGCACCACAGTTCACTTTGATAAATGGCTTATTTTTACGAATTCCCTTTTCATGAAGGGCCTTGGCAAATACTTCTTTTCCTGCTCCTGTTTCACCTATTAATAGTACGGGTGCATCTGTATCCTTCACCTTTTTAACGTTCATAAAAGCTTCTACCATTGCTTTTGATTCCATTACATTGCCTTCGTCCCTTAACATCTTTATAAAGTCATCCACTACAGGAGAGATTCGCTTCGGCATGACAATAGATGTTTTGATGTTTGAGTGGGTAATCTGTTTCATCCGATTTAAATCCCTGCTTGTCGAAACAATATATTCTATTTCTCCTTTGGAACAAAAGACAGGTACTGCCGTTGTTAATATTCCATGCTTTCTTCGATTTAAGGTTTGTTTGAGATCGACTTTTTGCTTATTTCTAGAAACGTGTCGAAAAGTAACATCATTAATAATTCCATTCATGACAAGAGAAGTTGAAGCGCTGCCAATTATATCTTTAGAAATGACTTTTAGATTTTGTAGCAGAGTGTTATTTGCATGGATGACAATCCCATCCTTATCGACGATAGAGAGCCCATCATCAGCCGAATTCAGCAATTTAACTACGTTGTTTATGTTATTGTCGGAAAGTTGACTGGAGATTTCTTCGATAGTAGACATATTTTCTAACAATATATTATTTCCAAAGGGAGTTGGAATAACTTTTACTGATAAACAATAATTATTTATGTTAATGGTGTTATCTGAAAGGTTGTCGTGTTGCAATAGATTTGGAAAAACACTATTAAACAATTCATTTATTGCTTCTCCTTTACATATATTAAGCATTTCACATGCTTTTTGATTTATTTCTTTTACGAATCCTTCAGCAGTAACGATAATAATTCCATCATTATAGTTATTAAATAAGGAACCATTAAGTACAGAATAGCCAGATTCTAATATCATGTATAAACCTCCATTATTAAAATCTTAAAACCGTGATATCGAGTTTATATCCATAAATTATGGGAACTGTAATTTTTTAATTTACTTTAGTTACTGTTAAAATAGTAGGTTTTTTTTGGGGACATAAATAAAATCTGCCTTCTTAGAATATATTGCAGGCATTCATTATTTTTTTTCTATAGTTTTACTATAGTCCACTTATCAGTTCGATAAATCAAATAGAATTGTCTTTTATAAGATAAATTTTTTACTTTTTGGTGCCGTAATAGTGATTTTAGTAACAGATAGTTCATAGATAAAAAGACCCTCTGAACGTTTTCTTCTTTTTATCATTCTGAATACAAAGGGAACCCTATTTTGCGGTTATTTTGTCATGGATTTAGGAAGGTAATTATTTATAGTAGTTTAGTGTTGTCCTTAATGCGCATTTAATGATAAGTTAACAAGATTTGATGGGCTTTGAAATTGAAAAGTTTCGGCCTCTTTTTGATCTATTGAAATTATTTTTATGGCAAACGATTCTTTTTTGTATCAATAAAAGCAATTAAACAGTGTTTAATATTTTTAGGTGATAATCAGTTGTATCAAATTAGATGTTTTAAGTAAAAAGTGATTCATATTTGTATCTATGAACATAAATCGAATTAATTGAGCAGCCCTTTTGCTTCACGGAAAAGGGCTTTTTATTACTCAAATTTTGTTGGCACGAATCATGCATGAATAGTTATTGTAATCTTATTTTTCCTCATCTAATCGAATTGTAGCAGCTAAGGGAAGCCAATCACAGAATATCTAAGTTCTATTAGAAGAGGAAGGAACAGCGTTTTATTAACGGATAATGGAAATTATACAAAACAGGAGGCACAAAAAAATGGATTTCGGTACTGTGTTAAATGGAGTCAAAGTTGTTGAACTATCAACCTATGCAGCAGGTCCTGCCGCTGCACGTTTACTTGCAGACTGGGGGGCAGATGTCATTAAAGTTGAAGGCCCTGCACCAGACCCGATGCGTGGCTATAGCACAAGTATGGGTATGCCTAACACTAGAGAAGAGAGCCCGATTTATCAATTTGAGAACGCTAACAAAAGAGGGATTGCCCTTAATCTGAAATCTCCTGAAGGTATGGAAACACTACTAAAGCTACTCGAAAAAGCTGACGTATTTATTACTAACACTAGAACACAATCATTGAAAAAGCTCGGTCTTGATTATGAAACATTACATGCTAAGTTTCCAAAATTAGTTTGGTCTCATGTTACCGGTTTTGGAGCAGAAGGACCTGAAGCGGATAAACCGGGTTTCGATATTACTGCTTTCTGGTCAAGAAGTGGTGCACTCTTGGATGTTACTCAACCTGGTTATGCACCAAACATATCCCCATCTGGTGCGGGTGATCATACATTAAGTCTTGGCTTGGCTGCCGGTATTTTAGGTGCTCTATTTAAACAGCGTCAAACAGGTGAAGGTGATAGAGTTACAATTTCCTTGCTTGGTACTGCAACTTGGGCTTATGCAATGATGATTTTGTCCACTCAGTATGGTGATGTATTCCCGAAATCTCGGACAAAACCTGCGCACCCGATTAATGGTTCGTACCGTTGTAAGGATGGCGAGTGGTTCATGCTTACGGTTATCCAATATGAACGTTTCTATGCAACGGTTTGCAAAGTATTGGGTCTCGATCACCTCATTGATGATGCTCGCTACAATACTTTGGTAGAAGTTCAGAAAGGTGAGCGCAGACCAGAAATGGTTCAAATGCTGGATGAGGCCTTTGCAAAACAAGACAGAGCCTATTGGGTCGAACAGTTTAATGCTAATGATGTACCTTGTGAAGAGGTTAGACACTTCGCTGATGTGCATAAAGATCCACAAGGCTGGGCAAATGGTAACCTTACTACTTTCAAATTTGAAAACGGTAATGAAGCAGTATTCCCTTGCTCACCAATTCAGTTCTCTACAAATGTAGCACCACCTTGTGAGAGAGCACCACATTTTGGCGAGCATAATGAGGAAGTTCTTAAATCTCTCGGCTACACGGATGCACAAATCGAAGAAATGTATAAGTCTGGAGCCATCACTGGAGACAGTATTCCAGAACTAGTTTAATAACGGATATAAAACAATCCGCTGTTTAAATGTAAGGTCCTAGATGAATGCACTTCATCTTGTGAGAAACATCACAAGATAAAGTGCGAATGGGACTCTATCTATCATGATTATTCAAATTTAGGAGGAAGAAAATGGAATATCAAAATATTAAGTACGAAGTAAAAGATTCTATTGCTTACATTACAATGAACCGACCTAAAGCACTCAATGCACTTAATGCTGCATTGCTTGCAGAATTGCGCGACATTGTTGAAACGATGTATAAAGATGTTCGTTCTATCCGTGGCGTCATTATTACTGGTGAAGGACGCAGTTTTGTGGCAGGTGCTGATATTACTGAATTGTTGGCAGAGGTTCCTGGTAAAAGCCCTAATGTCAGCGAACGTTTCATGGACGTAGTAGAGGACACCTATCAAACCTTAGCGTTGCTTGAAAATTACCCTCGTCCTGTTATTGCTGCTATAAATGGTTTTGCCTTAGGCGGCGGTTTAGAACTAGCATTAGCATGTGACATCCGTATTGCGAGTACAAAGGCACTTATGGGCTTACCTGAAGCTACTTTAGGTTTGATCCCAACTTATGGTGGAACCCAACGTTTACCTAGACTAGTGGGTATTGGTGTTGCCAAAGAATTGATTTACACCTGCCGTAAGATCAAAGCTGATGAAGCGAAAGAAATTGGGCTGGTAAACAAGGTAGTGGAACCAGAAGAACTAATTCCTACAGTAGAAGAAATGCTCCATAACATGGCAAAAAATGCTCCGCTTTCTATCAAATATGACAAAATCGCCATCAACAAGGGAATGCAAATGTCCTTAGAGGAAGGGCTGCGTTTAGAAAAGGCTTTAGGCGGTCTTGCTATTGGCAGTGAAGATGCTAAAGGTGGAATTGCTGCATTTTTAGAAAAGCGTTCACCAGTTTTTGAAGATAAGTAGAATCGTAATAATATTTTTACAATAGATCCTCCTCTGCGATAAAGCATGACATGAGCTAATATGTACTACTTTTTCTGAGGCAGGAATGACATTACGGGCGTCTAACCCTTGCTTATTCTAATTGCTTTCACTTTAATGGATGAGGCAGGGGCCCTCATCGCCCGTTATTTAATTTAATCGTTACCTGGACATTATAACATTTCTTGTTTAAAACTAATGAAATTAGGTGAACTAACATGTTAAGCATAGTTATAGGTTTATTACTGCTTGTAGTTCTATCTTATATTGGCTGGTCCATTATATGGGTAGCACCATTAGCAGCTGGTGTCGTAGCATTATTGAGCGGATTAGACTTTTTTGACATATATACTGATACGTACATGGGCGGTCTTGTCAACTTCGTCAAGAGTTGGTTTCCACTCTTCTTATTAGGAGCCATATTCGGTAAATTAATGGAGGCTACTGGGGCTGCTAAATCAGTAGCTGTAAAGGTATCACAATTAATTGGTACAAAAAGAGCGCTCCTTGGCGTATTAATCGCTACATCGATACTAGCTTATGGTGGAGTCAGTGTTTTTGTCATCGTGTTTGCAATATATCCAATCGCTCTTGAATTATTCCGTGAAGCGAATATTTCAAGGAAATTGGTTGTTCCTACTATCATGCTTGGACTTGGTACTTATGCAATGGCTGCTATACCTGGATCGCCGCAAATACACAACCTCATCCCAATGCCTTATTTCAATACAACCCCTATGGCTGCACCTATTATCGGGGTTGTAACAACATTAATTATGGCGGGTGGTGGATATTTATACTTAATCTTTTGTCAAAAAAGACTTACTGCCAAAGGAGAAATATATACTGAACCGGAATCAAATGGCAAGGAAGCTGAAACAGATGGGGATAAGAAAGTTCCAAACTGGATTGTGTCTTTAATCCCGCTGCTACTTGTCATTGTTTTTCTAAACATTGTGAAAGTAGAAGCGATCTATGCTCTATTAATCGGGATCGTTGCCAGTATGCTTTTAAGTTTGAGAGATTGGAAGAAATTCATACCCTCTATCAACGGGGGTGGTGCAGGTTCGGTTATGGCTATTTTAAATACTAGTGCTGCTGTTGGTTTCGGTGCTGTAATTGCCGTGGTTCCTGCGTTTGAAGGAATCACAACTTGGTTATTTAATCTTTCCGATAATCCATTAGTTTCTGAAGCGCTTTCTGTACAACTGATGTCACTGATCACTGGGTCTGCTTCAGGAGGTATGGGAATTGCCCTTTCTACTTATGGTGAAACTTTTTATCAACTAGCACAAACAACGGGAATCAGTCCGGAAGTTTTCCATAGAATTGCTTCTGTGTCCTCTACTGGATCCATTCTTCCTAATAATGGTGCCTTATTAACGATGTTGGCGGTAACAGGATTAACAATGAAGGAAACATATAAGTATGTATTTGTAATCGGACTACTCATTCCTACTATCGCTACATTGGCTGGCGTTATCATGGGTGCTATTGGGATCGTCTAAAACAAATCTAAAATTAGCCCAAAATTCCATTGACTAGCTTGAATAATCATAGAGAGTATTTCTTCTTGTACTCAACTTTATGGGAACATGGCTGCTATCTTTTGTTTAAAAGGGACATGCAGGTTACTAACTTGCATGTCCCTTTTAAAAAATATAATTGGAGGTAAGGTTATGAGTGAACAGAAGTATGAAATTCCCTTGCAAATTGGAGATAATGCTGAATTCTCCAAAACGATTAGTGAGGCCGATGTCTATCTCTTTGCCGGCATTACTGGTGACATGAACCGTGTCCATCTGAACGAGCAGTATATGGCTACTACGAAACTGAAGCACCGCATTGCCCACGGCATGCTGACCTTCTCTGTAGGAGTTACTTCCGAGACATTGCTCCTGGACAAGTACAAGGAGAAGATCGACAACAGTGGACTATCCTATCTATCAGCAGGTTATAATCGAACTCGCTTTGTAAAGCCAGTATTTTTCGGCGACACCATCACTACTAAATATGAGATTGTCGAACTCTATCCTGAAACTTTGAAGACAATTGGCCGTCTGACCATGGTTAACCAACACGATGAAGTGGTCGTCGTTGCCGAACACATCCTGAAATTCTATCCCAAGACAGACGAGTAATTTGCATGCGCTTCCATTTTAATGAAGTATTGAAACCTTTAGTATCGATACAATCGGGGTTACTTTATCCTGCTGTGTTTCTTCTAAGTAATTTCATGTATTTGAAATGGAGGCATTACTCAGTCTTTAATTCTTGTTTTCAAGACAAAAAACAAAAAGGGAGGGCTATTTTATGAGTACAAACAAAAAGGTCGTATCTGCTGACGATGCCGTACAATTAATTCAAGATGGCATGACAGTTGGTGTCAGTGGCTTTTATGGCGCTGGAGTAGCGGAGGAGTTATTAATTTCTTTACAGGAAAGATATCGGAATACCCAGAGTCCAAAAGGGTTAACCTTTTTCCACGGCGCAGGTATAGGTGACTCAGCAGAACGGGGAGCGAATCGTTTTGCCGAAGAAGGTTTGATAAGGAAACTGATTGGGGCCCATCTTGGTCTGGCGCCGAGAATAGGTAAAATTAGTAATGGAAAATAAAATTCTTGCCTATATGATTCCGCAAGGGGTAGCATCTCAAATGTTGAGGGCAGCTGCAGGAAAAAAACCTGGAGTCATCACCCATATAGGTTTAGGGACTTTCGTTGATCCTCGAATTGAGGGCTGTAAGGCCAACCAGCTTACGGAAGATTCGGGTGAAGAAGTAGTTGAATTGGTAAACATTGGTGGAGAGGAGCGTTTATTCTTCAAAACTATTCCTCTCGATATTTGTTTAATTAAAGGCACCTATGCAGATGAAATGGGTAATGTTTCCTGTGAGGAGGAAGGGATTATCCCTGATATTCTTGAAATGGCTCTTGCCACTCATAATTCCGGTGGTAAAGTCATCGTTCAAGTTAACAAAATAGTACAAGCAGGTTCTCTTAACCCTCGGAATGTTATTGTTCACCACAGTATGGTAGATTATGTTGTCGAAGGTAAACCGGAAACCAGCGTACAAACCTATGCATGCGATTATTACAGACCGGAAATAGCAGGGAAATTAAGAATTCCTTTAGATGCAATCGAACCATTACCAATGAGTGAAAGAAAAATTATCGCTAGAAGAGGTGCAATGGAACTCAGGAAGGGAATCACAGTAAATCTTGGTGTTGGTGTTGGAGAAGCAGTTGGGGTTGTAGCTTCAGAAGAAGGAGTCAGCGATCAATTTACCTTCTCAATAGAGTCGGGGGTTTTAGGAGGAGTTCCATTGGGCGGCAAGGCAATGGGAACATCCTACAATTTCGAGGCCATGTATAAACAAGCTGATGCGTTTGATTTTTACGATGGAGGAGGGTTGGATTTAACCTGCCTAGGGGCTGCACAAATCGATGCTCTGGGTAATGTCAATGTATCTAAGTTTAGTGGAAGAGCAGTAGGACCGGGAGGATTCATTAATATTTCCCAATGTGCTAAAAAAGTATGTTATGTTGGGACCTTCACAGCAGGCGGATTAAAGGTAGCTGTTGAAGATGGAAAATTGAAGATTGTCCAAGAAGGAAGAAATATTAAATTCCTCAATGAGGTCGAGCAGATTTCTTTCTCAGGCAATTATGCATTAAAATCGGGACAAGAAGTATTATATATTACGGAAAGAGCTGTATTTAAACTTATGCCGGAGGGCTTGACCTTAATAGAAATTGCCCCTGGTGTCGATCTGGAAAAAGATATCCTTGCTTATATGGAATTTAGACCAATTATTTCTCCGGATCTTAAATTAATGGACGAGAGATTATTTAGAGAAGAAAAAATGGGCCTTACACTAATGGACAAGGAAGTAAAAGAAGAAAAAGAAGAAAAAGTACTGCAACTAACTTATTAGAAATCAACAAATCCCATCGATTCATACGATTGTCATGATGACATCCAGAGAGGCGTCAAGTAATTCTAGGGGCACTTCTCTGGCGGTAATCATTTGGATTAGATTAATATTTTTTTATTTTAAGGAGAGATAAAAATGAGTGGATTACTTTACAAAAAAAGAGGAGAGTATTGGCATTATCAAATTTAATCGTCCTCAAGTCTTTCTCCGTGAGCTTTTTTGTGTTTATGCTTTTTTTTAGATTTGTTTTAAACAATCCCCATAGCTCCCATTATGATCCCAATTATCATTGCTATAGCAGGTATTAGTGGTGCTGCATTTATACATATTTATATGTTTCTTTTTGCGTTAACCCTGTTACCGCAAATATCGTTAAAATTGACCATTATTGAAACAGTTTATGCACTTGAGGCTCTACAGCACACATTAGAGATTTCTCATTGTAAACATATCCTGGGAGATGTTAAAAAAGTGATCACTTGTTTAAAGCTAATATCTCAGGTTGATGATCCATACATCTCCCCAGATAAAAGGCTTTTCTAAATATATCCAAGAAAATTAAATTTTTATTCAATCATAAATAACTCGGGATCCAACAATTTACCAATTTACAATTCTCCCAAATCGATAGTTTACTTCTTAAACACTAAATCTAAAGGCCATTTCACATTTACATATATTATGAACATAGCATTATGATCGTACAGCAAATCTAGTGAGGAAAGTTATATTATATATAAATCATTCAATGTTTTTACTAGAGGTTGGAAATCATTTGTTAAATAAAATATCACAAGCAGACATAAAAAAGTTGAAAATAATGTCCTAGAAAAAACATAAAAATGATAGATAATACTGGACTGTTTTACACTAGCCCCTTCCGATGAAAAGGTACATTCCTCTCGAGTATATAATTATTTGCATACCTTCAACAGATTTATACAATTTTGTACAATTTATAAAAAGAGCCTTTATATTTCAACGGTTAACTGTTGGTATGATAATTGCATTTATAGAAGATGTAGCCAATTAATAAAGGGGTAGTTATCAACACTTTTTAAGTATGGTTGATATTTAAAAGTGAAAATCCGAAAGAGGTGTAATAATGAAAGAATTACCAACAGTACTCTTCGAAAGTGAAAACGGAATCGCGACGATTACAATGAATATTCCAGACAAGGGAAATCCAGTTAGTGGCAATAGTCTCAACGAAGATATTGAGTATTGTATAGACCATTGCGCTGCTGACCAAAGTGTCCGTGTTGTTATTTTGCGAGGGGCAGGAAAGAATTTCAGTGTTGGTGGTGATATCAATTGGATGAAAGCAGCATTTGATGCGGGTGAACCAATTGACTATGAACCGACTTTAAAAAAATGGCAAGGTGTATTAACAAAGTTTAAAACGCTACGAAAACCGATAATTGCTTCAGTTCAAGGCGCAGCAGCTGGTGGAGGGCTTGGGTTGGCACTAGCATGTGACTTTAGAATAACGACGGAAAAGTCTAAATTTGTTGTTGCCCAAACAAATATTGGTTTAGTCCCTGACATGGGATGTGCCTATAGTCTTGTGCAAATGGTTGGAGTAGCTAAAGCGCTTGAATTGATGATCACGGGAAGAGTTTTTACAGGGAAAGAAGCTTTGGATTTAGGTCTTGTCAATCAAGCAGTTCAAGCTGATCAATTAGAAAGTGCAACAATGGAGTTTGCTAAAAGATTAGCAAATGGACATACAGTGGCATATGGAGCGGTAAAAACAATGGTATATGCAATGGCATATGGAGGCTATGCATTGAATTTCCAAAACGAGGTAGATTTCATTGAAAAATGTTCAAAAACGGAGGACCACCAAGAGGCCGTAAAAGCATTCCTGCAAAAACGAAAACCTGTTTTAACAGGAAAATAAGTAAGATATTATGATGCTCGCAACCAAACTATATGGCGCGTAAAGGTAATATATTTTAATGAGACTGCCTCCTTTTGGGCAGTCTTATTTTTTATGAATGGCTGTGTTAAAGCTCATTGTTGATATATGGCCTCATGCGCTTGTTACCATGTGTGTTATTCAGCATGAATAACTTAATGAACCTTTGCGCATGAGGCCATTTAAACATCAACGCTATTGCTTTACACAGTCTTATGAATAAAAGTTCATCACACTGTTGTATAGATCTGTTTATTCTGTTTGAACAGTACTTCACAGTTTGATTAACAGGTTCTGCAGGAAGGGGCGTTAAAGCCATTAAAACAAAGCAACCTTGAATACGTGGTTAAGAGGCGAATTAAGCATCCAGTTATACTTGGATTTGCAGCTTTGTTTACTTGTATGGCATTTATAGCCATTTACTGGCCATTGTGAGGATCATTAATGGAAGCAATGGGAATATCGATGAGTAGCTTATTAGATACCATGGATATACGTTTCCAAATATCAGGCCGTTACTTCGATGGGGTTGAAATAAATGTAATTACGGACAACAATACTGCTTGCTGTTGGACCGAATTCAGTCGGAGAACTGGTTGTAAAAGGTAAAGGGTTAATGAAATAAATATTTTGAAAAAATAAGTTGAATAGTAATATTAAGAAAAATAAAGAATCCTGAATTCTTTATAAGACCACAGTTTTAGATGTTTTTCAATACAGGTAGATAATGTATTATAAACTTTCCGTTTAATTGGCTAGGATGCCACTACTAGGTTTGGGTTTAATTTAAATTTAAACTGTGAATAATTCAGGATAAAGTTATTGTATTTCTAAATATAGATATTTCTGTGGATGCCAGACACCTTATGGGACAACCCCCTATAGGGTGCTTTTGATAGAATCAGAATATTGCTGCACTTTTCGTACGATTGTCGGCTGACTCACTCCTAATGCTTTAGCCGCTTTTCGTGTACTTCCATAATGGAGCATAGCTTTTTCAATTAAACTCTTTTCAGTTTTATATAATATCTCCTTTAAATCTTCAAACTCTTCTTCATTGTTTATTACATTAGGGTTAATCTCTTCAGGAAGATCCTCTGCTTCCAAAATATTGTTACTAGATAATATCACACATTTTTCAACAACATTGATTAATTCTCTTACATTTCCAGGCCATGTGTAATGATTTAGGAGCGCCATCGCACTAGAAGAAAAGGATACTTTCTTGTTATATTTTGCATTTAAACTCTTTAAATATTGATTTACTAATGGGGTGATATCTTCAGTTCTTTCACGTAAAGGAGGGATATCAATTTTAACTACATTCAACCTATAATATAAAACCTTCCGAAATTCCCCATTTTCTATTTTTTCATCAAGGTCATTAGCTGCAGCAATGATCCGGGTATCAATATTTATTGCATTAACTCCCCCAATTCTCATGATTTCTTGTTCTTGCAACACACGTAGAAGTTTTGATTGGAGCGGCAAGGATAATGTAGTAATTTCATCTAAAAAGATTGTCCCGGTACTTGCTAGTTCAAATAATCCTTTTTTACCTCCCTTTTTTGCCCAGTGAAGGCTCCGTCTTCATAACCAAACAATTCAGATTCTAATAACTCTGAGGGGATTGCACCACAGTTTACTTTGATAAAGGGCTGGTCTTGGCGACTTCCCTATTCATGAAGTGCCTTTGCGAAGACTTCTTTTCCTGCCCCAGTTTCTCCAATTAATAGTACAGGTGCTTCTGTATCCTTAACCTTTTTAACTTTTATAAAAGCTTCTACCATCGATTTGGATTCAATAACATTGCCTTCATCCCTTAACATCTTTATAAAATCATCGACATTAGTGCTGCGCTTAGGCATGAGAATAGATGTTTTGCTTGTTGAGCGCGAAATCTGGTGGATACGATTTAAATCCCTGCTTGTAGAAACAATATATTCTAGGTCTCCATGAGGATTAAAGACAGGAACCGCGGTTGTTAATAATCCAGACTTTCTCCGAGTTACTATTTGTTTGAGATCCATCTTTTTCTTATTTTTAAATACGTGTCGAAAAGTAACATCGTTAATAATCCCGCTAGTGACAAGAGTAGTTGAAACTCTGCCAATCAAATCTTTAGAAACTATATCTAGATTATGTAACAGGGTATTATTCGCATGGATGATGATCCCATCTTTATCGACTATGGAGAGCCCATCATCAGATGAATTAAGTAATTTAACTACATTATTTATATTATTATCCAGAGTATTACTAGATATTTCCTCTATATTTGACATGTTTTCCAACGATATATTATTACCAAAGGAAGTTGGAATAACTTTTACTGATAAACAGTAATTATTTATATAAATGTTGTTATCCGAGAAGCCGTCGTTTTGCAATAAATCTGGAAAAACATTATTAAAGGCTCTTTTCTCAGACATTGTTG
>CALGSR010000306.1 GCA_937902115.1 uncultured Bacillus sp.
GCATTTGGACGTTAGATGCTCAATCCCACTTTACAATCAAAAGCACAAAAGGAATAGAAGAAATCAGCGGTTATACAGCAGAAGAACTGCAAAAGGAGATCCAGTGGAATTCCATTATCCATCCGCAGGATGTAAAAAGCTTCGAGGAATCCCGAAAAGCGTTGAAATCAGGTGAAATTACGCGCCATGAATACCGGATTATTCACAAAAACGGGACTGTGAAATGGATTCAGGATTATGCCGTTCCTGTCCTCGATCAAGGAGGAAAATTAGTACAGGTGAACGGAGTCACTTCCGAAGTCACCCTGCAAAAGGAATTAGAAAAGCAGGTTAAGTTTCTTTCAGAATATGATCCGTTAACAAAGCTGCCAAACCGGCAATTTTTTTACAAAATGATCGAGCGCATAACTTCTAAGTATGCGAAAAGCAAACAGGAATTCGCCATCATGATCTTGAATATTGATCGTTTCAAATATGTCAATGATACCCTTGGCTTTGAAATAGGTGATGAATTGCTCATTCAGATTGCCGAACGCTTTTCCAAACAGCTGAGATCACATGATGTTCTTGCCCGGCAGGATGGTGCTCAATTCAGTATTTTAATTGGAGAATTCACTTCAATTGAAGTACTGAGGTCCATTGCGGAAAGGATTATTCATAGTTTGGAAGAACCTTTTCACATTAAGGAGTTTCAATTATATGTGACGGTTTGCATTGGGATCGCTGTATTCCATGGGGGTGAAAGCGACACTCTAGAATTATTCAGGAATGCCGAGCATGCTTTAACAAAATCAAAAAAAACAGGTGAAAACAAATATTTTATCATTACCGATTCGAGCAATATTCAATCCTATAAATGTTTCACTATTGGCCGGGATATTAAAAAGGCCTTAAAAAATGGGGAAATGGTGATGTATTATCAACCCCGGGTGGATGCACATACCAACCGAATCATCAGTGCAGAAGCGCTCATCCGCTGGAATCATCCGGAATGGGGCCATATTTCGCCAGATGAATTTCTTGGCATTGCTGAGGAAAATGGTTTGATTATTGATATCGATGACTGGGTGATAAGCGAAGTATGCCGTCAAATTAAAACCTGGAAAGATGCCGGGCTGCCTGTGGTTCCGGTTTCGGTAAATATTTCTTCAGCCCATCTTTCGATACAGGACTGGCCGATTACAGTAGCAAAAGTGATCGAAGAAAGCGGGATTGAAACGCAGGATTTTGAACTGGAAATCACCGAAAACTCGCTGCTTACGAACGAAAGGTTGGTTCAAAGCGCGATTGAGCTATTCCGTAAACTAGGGATTAAAATCGCATTGGATGACTTTGGAAAGGGCTATTCCTCCTTAGTTTATTTAACGCAATATCACTTCGATATTCTTAAAATTGATCGATCTTTTATCCATAATATGCAGGATAGTGAGCGCGACTTGTTTATTGCTAAGTCGATCATTTATTTAGCAAAAGGGCTTAAAATGCGCGTTGTTGCTGAGGGTGTAGAAACGTTAGATCAATTAGAAATTTTGAAAAAGGAAGACTGCGTGGAAATTCAAGGCTATTTATACAGTCGTCCTGTGCCAGTAAAAGATTTTGAAAAGCTATTGCAAAAGGAAGTCCTGCTTCCAGTCGATCCGAAGCAAAGATCCGAGCAGCAAAATCGAAAATATAACCGTCTGCAGTTCTCATATCCACTGGCCTCCAGTATGCGATTGGTTTCTATCGCCGGAAAAAATATGCAGCTTGGAAAATCAATGGTATTAATTGATGATATCAGCATTGACGGTCTTCGCTGCCTTTCCACACTAAAACTGCCGGTCAGAGGAGATGTCGTATTTCGCTTTGAAACAGAGATTTTGCATACACCGCTTCGATTGTTAGGCCGGATTGTCTGGAAAGAAGAGCAAAGCGTGGATTTGGTCGAGTACGGGATCCAATTTATGAATGAGGGTGATGAGCAAGAAAAGCTGGAAAAGACATTACATACTTTCCTTGAGCTGTCGAAATTAAGCAGCAAGATGCCGCCGTATAACATGGTAAAAGAAGAAAAACAAAAATACTTGCTTCGAGTAAATTCATAGAATAGCAAAAAAGGAATGCTGGTCAATAATTAAGAGTAAATATTGACCAGCATTCCTTTAATTTCACCTATTAAACTGAGGGTACGCAGCCCGTCCTTCTCTTTGGCGAGAACTTCATTGGTGAGGTCGATGAGTTTTTTATCAACCGCTTTAACAAGACGGTAAATTTTTATTGAGCCGCGGCTGTTAAAGCCCCGTTCCTCTGATAATTCCAAGCCGCTTTGCACGGCATTTTCTAAAAATTGTTTTACGAGCTTTTTATATTGACGTAAATTTTCTACGGTTTGGGATTCGGAGAACTTCACCCCTTGTTTATCGATATCCTGGAGCATTTTATTCATTTTCTCCACCTGGACCTCGTCCCGTTTTTGCTCCATAACAGACATAAAGGAAATGGAATCCTTATCAACCTTTTCATTTCCCCTTACATTCGTTAGATGAGATTTAGACACACGGCGAATTTCCATCGTTTCACACCCTTGTAATTTCCTACTTTTAACTCAATACTTTTGCTCCGCTTTTTCCAAAAGAAGAAAGATTTCGGCCATGACGGCGTACAACTGCGGCGGAACGCCATCCGTCAATTCAACATCAAGAAGATTCGCCATCAGGGTTGAATCCTTTTGGACGGCAATGTTGTTTTCTTTCGCCGTTTCCAGTATTCTGCGCGCCAACTCGCCTTTACCACTGGCTATAACAGCCGGCGGGCGCCCGTTCTCGCCATCATATCGCAGGATGGCAGCTGCAGGCCCATTCATTTTTTTTCGCTTGATTTGATTGAAATAGTTTCTTTTTGGCATCATATTGAAAAATCAAATCCTTTCTTCACAGCAGCAGGTGCGGTCTGAGTCTCTTCCTTTTCTATTTTAACTTTTTCTTCTGTTGGTAGAGCTTGATGAGAAAAAGAATCGTACTGAATCGCACCTGTGTTGTAGCCAATTTCCTGCAGACGTTCTAGGGTTTCTCCTGCCAACGGCTCCATTTTATCCTGAAAAAGCTCGCTATCGTTTTTTAACGTAAGCGAAAGCTGGCGGTTCTGTACATTGACCATAATGCCAACTTCCCCCATTTTCTTCGTTTCCAACACGAAATAAAGACTACAGTTTTCCCAATCCAGTGTCTCTCCTTTTTTATCAGAGGAAATATAAACTTTGATATTCTCCATCCTCTTGTCTAGGAGAAGCGGAAGTTGTAAGTAAAACTGCTGTAGTGCCGTTGGCTCTGATTTATTGAGCAGCTGCTGACCGGTGAGATGTGTAATGGTTTGCTCAATCTCCGGCACAGCGGTTGTCTGCGACTGTTCGGTTTGCAGAAATTTCAACAATGCTGCTTTAAGATTGATTTGCTGTTGGGGCTGCTGGGCTGCCATTTGATTCGGTTGCAGTTCAAAATGCTGCATTGATTTATGTGCAACCGACTGCTCTGCCTTCAAATGACTGTACCGTTCTGAATGCTGCTGCATTTGCTTTGCCTGAGGGAATGTATTTTCTCCCTGCCCCCCTGCTGCTGCCTTTAGATGGTCCTTCTGTATTCTCACCTGCTGCCCTTGCTTAACAGGCGCAAGCAGATCGCGGGCGATGTCCTGTTCATAGGTCAGCCCTAATGCCTTCATCCCT
>CALGSR010000307.1 GCA_937902115.1 uncultured Bacillus sp.
TCCCCCTCTTTCTCCAAATCCCCGGTAAAGAGCCATTTCACGCCGCCAATTTCCGTATACAATACAATGGAACCATCATTTGCCTCAGCTTCACTGCCTTCTTGAGGTGATAAAATATAAAAATAATTATTCCCTTTTTTCCAACGATCCCCCTCATGGACCATTTTTATCGGAATATGTTGATTTTTCGCCAGCTGTATCAGCCTGTTCTCCATTTCAGTCTGTTTAGCTGTATCCGGGAGGAGTAATTCCTTTACCTCCAACTCCTTTAATATAGCTTCTGTACCTCCCGCATGATCCTGATCTCCATGTGTCAGAATCAGTTTATCAATTTTCGTAATTCCCTTGCTTTTTAAAAAAGGAACGACTGTATCCTTCCCAACCTCATACTTATTCTTTCTCATTTGCCATGGTTCCTTTTCAAATTCAAAATTTCCACCGCTGTCAATCAAATAGATTCCTTTGCCTAAAGGAAGCTTGAGCAATATACTATCCCCTTGACCAACATCAAGAAAAGTCACTTCCCCCTTCAATGAATAATGACTCATACCATATTGTCCGGCATAAAGAAGAAAAGGCAGCAGAAAAAGAGACCAACGCCATTTCCCTTTTATACCAGTTTCCCAAAGAATACAGAAAAGGAAAAATCCCCATCCATACAAAAGGAGAAACAGCGGATCCGGCCTTCCCAAAACAACCATATTCCATGGAAGCAAGGCTATTTTCTCTGTTAAATTATTCATAAATTCAATGATCCTGTTTAAAGGGGACAGAAAAGGGGAAACCAAGTCGGAAAAGAGTAAATGGAAAACAAAGCCAAAAAGAACATATGGCAGCAAAACAACATTAAACAAGGGAATATAAAGCAGGTTAACAAGAACCGAAATAAGGGAAAATTCATAGAAGGAATAAAGCAGGATTGGTGCGGTGCAGACCATCGATAAATATGAGGTCGCAAGCATTAGGGAGACAGGATGTTCATATCTGGAAAGAATGACAGGTACAGATAGCAGAATCGCAAAAGTAGTTAAAAATGATAATTGAAAACCTATATCATAGATAGCATCCGGAAGGATAAATACATAGAGCAGAAAGGTCAGACTGATAATATCTACTACATTTATCCTTTGGCGCATTCCTCTCCAGGTCCCGATAAGAAGCAGCATCGTCATTAAGACTGAACGATTGACAGATGGTGAAGCCCCTGCAAGAACGGCATAAACAGGGAGACAGATGAACAAAATGATCAGGCTCTTTTCCCTTGTTACACCTATCCGCAGCAGGAGATAATAAAAAATGGCGACAATAATCGTAATATGAAGACCGGAGATGGCCAATAAATGAACAATGCCAAGGATACGGTAATTTTCCATCGTGTCCTCTGAAATGAAATCGCTAGTACCAAATATTAACGCAGCTGCCAGTGGTATCGTTTCTTCTGGAAAATAATCTTCCAAATAACTGATTCCAGCGGCACGGATACTTTTTAAATTTGTTAATAATCCCGTTGTCTTTTGGCAAGCCTGCAGATCGACTTTCTGCGGTTTCATCAGCCAATAGACATGTTTTCTTTCAAGATAAGATTTATAATTATAGGAATTTTCATTGGAAGAAGGTTTCGGTTGATCGAGGGTTCCGTTCAGCGTGCAAATAAGACCCGGAGATATAATTTTTTTGAGGTCGTTTTTTTCCTGCTCTGATTTTATACGGTATTTAATCAAAAGCTTTTCACCGCTATTCTGTTCCTTGGCATTCATTGTCAACATATCGCCATCTATTTTGCTTACGTCAAGAATATGAACCTTGAAGCTTTGTTCATGGCCAGATAGTTTTGATTCATGCTGCAGAACCTCAACTCCGGCACGAATAAAAAAGATAAGAAAAACAATGAGGACAATCCCAATATCCTTACGAGCAAACTTTTTTCGTTTCCGAAGAAGGACCAGCATTAGAATAAACGAAATGCCAGGCCAGAGAGGATTCTGCATAACCGCCAGAACGGCGAGCAAAGCAGAAAAGGCGCAAAAGACTCCTTTATTTTTCATTTTTATTTCTCCTTAGCAAAAGGTTATCATCACTGCCATGAACAGAGGGAAACGAGTGCCGTAACCCTCCAATTGTTTTTTCATCGTTATTTCAGTTATTTGGCAGGTGGATAACCTCAATATCCTTTAAAAATATCTCATTCCATTTATTTGGGTAAGCATCTCGGAATACGACTCTCGCAATCCCTGCTTGTGCTAATGTTTTGGCACATTTCTCACACGGTTCATGGGTAATATAGGCTGTCGCCTCCCTGAGCATCCCCCTCTCGGCATGGATAACCGCATTTTCTTCAGCGTGCAGCGTCCGGATACATCTTCCCTGATCATTAATTAAACAGCCAACATCCTCACAATGGTCATGTCCATGAATAGACCCGTTATAGCCTGTAGAGACAATATGCTTGTCCTTCACGATTACGCAGCCGACATGCAGTCTCGGACATGTAGAACGGGTTCCAACTTCTTCAGCAATATCTAAAAAATATTCATCCCAGCTTTTTCTTTCCATTTGACAGTTCCTTTCTTGCTCATTTACTGATATTTATTCTTTCGTTTTCTAGATTTACTCCTGTAAGAAAAATACGTCAATAATGAAAAAATTTCAAGTAACTTTTCTCAAAGTTCTATCTTACCGTAATCTCTTCCTTCAGTTTTTCAAATGTTTTATCCCCTATTCCGCTGATTTCTTTCAGTTGCTCAATCTCCTTAAACGGCCCATTTGTATTCCTATATTCAATTATGGCTGCTGCCTTTGCAGGTCCCACCCCTGTCAATGTCTGCAATTCCGATTCTGAAGCAGTATTCAAATTCACCTTCCCATTATCAGAGGATGAACCGGCAAATGAGGAAAAATTAGGTGTAGATGCCTCGCCGTTAGAATTACTCTCCTCCCCTATCACGGGCAGATAGAGAACCATTTCATCCGCTACCTTCATCGCAAAATTAATTTGATTTTGATCGGCATTGTCCAAAAGCCCACCGGCCATCTGAATGATATCTATCACCCGATCCCCTGCTTGTGCTTCATACACACCCGGTTTTACAACAGCACCTTTTACATCTACTACCATTATTTCCTTTTCTTCTGCCTCTTTCTGCGCGGTTTCCAATTTTTCTTCCTGTAGCAGAAGTTCAGCAGAATCCTCCCATTCAATTGGATTATTTTTCTCATTTTTCGCTTGAACCGGCATAAAGTAGTAAATAGTTAAAGCCGCCGCAATTAATACACCAAGCAAAAGATACATTTTATTCGCTTTTAGCCAATCTGACATGATAAACATTCCTTTCATATTCTGGTCTACTTAAAACACAATCGTTAGCATAATCAACCTGATTATTTCATAGCATTATATGAGAGTTCGTCTGTAAAGGAGGGATGGTACAGTGAAAATCGGAATGATTGGAACAGGAAATATGGGAAGAATATTGATTGAAGCATTTATGGAAGGTAAGGTGATTGCCCCTTCCTCCATGATTATTACAAATAGAACGATTGCCAAAGCAATGGAAATCAGGCAGCAATTTCCGGAGATACAAGTAACAGAGGAAATAAAAGAATTGGGCAGGCATGCTGATTTAATTTTTATTTGCGTCAAACCTCATGATGTACTTCAAGTCGTACGAGACCTCGAACCTGTATTAACAGAAGACAAATGTCTTATCTCGATCACAAGTCCAATCAATGTAGAACAATTAGAGGCATTAGTACCATGCTCGGTCGCAAGGGTGATCCCAAGCATTACAAACCGTGCACTATCAGGAGTGGCACTGCTAACATATGGAAAAGACTGTGAGAAAAGTTGGAAAACGATTATAAACTGTCTGCTGAATCCGATTTCTAAACCAGTAGAAATCAAAAATAATGTGACAAGAGTCGCCTCGGATATTGTCAGCTGCGGACCTGCTTTTTTCAGCTATTTAGCACAAAAGTTTATTCAAGCAGCCACACACGTGACGGAAATTGATAAAGAAACCGCCACTACTTTAGCAAGTGAAATGTTAATTGGTTTAGGGGAATTACTGCGAAAGGAATATTACACACTGCCAACACTACAGGACAAAGTTTGTGTAAAAGGCGGGATTACAGGGGAAGGGATCAATGTTTTAGAAAATGAGCTTGGAAATATCTTTGAGCATATATTCCAAGCAACCCAGATTAAATTTGAGGATGACCTTAAAATCATAGAGAAACAGTATATTATTGATAATTCTCCATAATTGAATAAAATCCTTCTTTTTTTATAAAAATTGAGGTGACTTTTTTAAAAAAAGCCACCTTTTTTCGATACATTATATTTTTCTTGCAGTAAAAAATATTCGCTCTGATGTTTCATCTGGAGCTTGATCCGCGAAATCAGCCGTTACGGAAAGAATTTCAAACCCGGTTTTCCTTAGCCATTCAGCATATTGTTCAACGGGAAAAGTCCGCTGAAAATGAAGCTCATCATAACGACGATAGAGCCCGGACATTTTCTCTAATTCAAAAAAAGTTAATTCATGTTCAACACTGTACGGGTGTTCTCCTGCAAAACATTGCCAAATATAGCTGATTTCTTCCCCATTATAAGCATAGGTTTGTTCAGCAAATAATTCATTCATTTTATATAAGGAGTGCACGTCTATTAAAAATAATCCTCCCTGCACGGTATGCCGTGATACTCGTTCAAACGTCGACATGATTTCCTGCTCACTATGCAAATAATTGAGGGAATCACAGAAAATCCCAACAATGTCAAAATGGCCCAGACCCTCGAGCTGGGACATATCTTGCGCAGCTAAAAACAGCGGCAGTCCTTTTCTATCAGCTTTTTCCCTTGCTACTGCCAGCATCTCCTCCGACAGATCTACACCGGTAACTTCGTATCCCGTTCCTGCTAACTTCAATGACAATTCACCGGTGCCGCATGCCAGATCAAGGATTTTCCTCCCGTGCACCCCAGACCTTTCGCTTT
>CALGSR010000308.1 GCA_937902115.1 uncultured Bacillus sp.
AGAACCGTAAATGTTATGAATCACGGAGGTTGATAATTCATTCGTTGGCCCGTCGAAGACGATTTTGCCTTTATTTAAGCCAATGATGCGATCCGAATATGTTTTTGCCACATCCACTTGATGCAGATTGACAATACAAGTGATTTTCAGCTCTTTCGAAATCGAGCGCAGGTGGTCCATAATAACCTTGGAAGCATTGGGATCCAGAGAAGCGATCGGTTCATCACAAAGTACTAATTTCGGCTCCTGGATTAAAGCTCGGGCAATGCCAACGCGCTGCTTTTGTCCACCGCTTAATTGATCGCAGCGTTTAAAAGCAAATTCCTCCATGCCTAATTTTTCTAGAATTTTAAATGCCTTTGCTTTTTCTTCTTCCGTATATCTTCCCAAAATCCCCTGCAAGGTAGATTTATATCCAAAACGGCCATGCAGTACATTTTCAATGACCGTTAAACGAGACACGAGATTATAATGCTGAAAAATCATGCCGATTTGCTTTCTCAGATTTCGCAACTCTCTCTTTTTTAAAGCAAGTACATCGGAGCCATCAAACATAATTTTTCCATCATTTGCATCGATCATGCGGTTGATGCACCGTAAAAGGGTCGATTTTCCGGCCCCGGATGGACCGATAATCGAGATGAATTCTCCCTCATCCACTTGAAAATCCACGTTCTTTAACACGACATTCCCTTGATTGTATTGTTTTGACAGTTCCTTTACCTCTAATAAAGGCATAACGAATCCCCTTTTTCATGTTTTAGCTGTCCGCATCATGAAAGAAGGAGTACACACTCCAAATTCAATAGGGCTCATTGGAACGTACTCCACTCCTTCTATTCATTCGATAAGAAAAAACTCTTATTTTGAAAGTTCTCTAATTGGATCGAACCAGGAATCTTCAGCTGCAACAAATTGCTCTTTGTCTGTCTTTTTAAATAACCCAGAAATATCAGCGTCTTCTGGAACAAAAATATTTTCATTATCCGCTACTTCTTGAGAAGTGAAAATTTCTTGAATTGCTTTCATTTCTTCTTCGCTAAGTACTTCTGTATTGGCAACAAACGGTGCATTTAAAACTGGTGTAACAGAAATTAATGTAAATTCTTTTCCAGTCACTGTATTAAAGGGTTCAGCAGCATCTTCTTTTACTTTATAAATCGTTCCTGGACGACTAGCTTCTCCTTCTGCTACTTCTACATAATTATCAACACAAGTATCACAGAAAGCTGCTACTTCAGCACGATTATTTAATAGATTCACTGCAGAGCCTTGGTGGGAATCACCAAACATAACTTCTGAGAATAAGCCGCCGCCTTCAAGTAAATCTTCAGCAACTAAATCTTTGTATTTATCCTGCTCAGAGAAATAACTGACAATCCCTGCAGATGGTACTTTAAATCCGGATGTAGAGCTTGTTGATACAAAGGAAAACTTTTTGCCTTCAATGTTCGCAATATCATATTTTCCATCTTTCATGTATGATTGCGCATCCTCTTTATTTACCGCTAACCAGCTGTAATATTGCGCATCGTCTAAAGTGCCGGATGGACCACTTGGTACGGCTAATGGTTGTACTTTATCATTCTTATTATTGGCTTCAATATAGCCTTGTGCACCCATGAATGCTAAATGAGCATTTCCATTTACAATCGTTTCAATGGCAATCGCATAGTCAGTTGTTAACTTATGTTCAACACTTCTGCCAGTCGCTTCTTCGATAATTTTTCCGATTTCATCACGAGCACTTTTTAAATCATTCCCAGACTCGTTTGGATACCAAACGACAGTTAGTTTTTCATCAGAATTGCCTTTCCCGCCTTCAGCAGCACCCTCATTAGATGAACCGCTACTAGATTGTGAACATGCGGCAAGTCCTAATACCAAAACGATAAACATAAACGCCAATAAAGACTTCCATTTCTTTTTCATTGTTTTCCCCTCTTTGACTGTTTTTTTCAAATTAATATGATTTCCTTTTTATTCGTTCCTTAACTCCTGCGTGAATCTCCATGCCTCACTTTCTTGCGAATCATAAAATTAAAGATAAATGCGTTCTTGCTCCTTTATTATTTCAACATAATTCCCGCGAAAAATCTTAACCTTTACCAATTCTTAAACCTTACTTAACAAAGCTTAGACCGTCCTAAAAATCATTCACTAAATTTACAAAACTTTTAAATAAAGGATTTTTCCTTTTGTAAAAATGTGATAAAGGAAGAAGGACACTCGATATCTCCAATCCCAATCTCTGCTCCAAATCTGCCATGGAAATCACTTCCCCCGGATAAACCAAGATTATATTCCGCGGCATATTCCATGATTTTCTTTCTATCATCTTTCGTATGATCCAAATGGTTTAATTCAATTCCATCCAAACCAGCCTCAGCCAATTCCGGGATAACATCATAGGAATTCATTTGCCCCGGGTGCGCAAGAACAGCAACCCCATGATCCGCTTTTATCGCTTTAACGGCATCAATAGCATCAACATACGTAATATCTCGTGCACAAATTCCATCATTCTTAAAAACACTTTTGTAAAGCTTCTGAAAATCTGGATGTGTATAAGACAAATCCATCATCGCCGCCATAATATGCTGTTTATACAGCACA
>CALGSR010000309.1 GCA_937902115.1 uncultured Bacillus sp.
CGTTCTGAATGACGAGTACAGGGCGCACCCCGCCTTGTTCTGAACCAACAACTGGGGATAGATCCGCAAAATAAACGTCTCCACGTTTGACAATCAAAGGATTATCCTCCGCTTACTAGACGTTCAACTGTATGTTCCGCCTCATATTCAGCTTGAAATGCTTCAGATGCAATCGTCAAATTTATTTTGGCCATTTCCATATAGCCCCGTCGCATGGATTCAAGAATCTGTCTCTTTTTCCGTTCACGTAAATACATTTTTGTTGCCTGATAAATACACTCGCTGCGATTTACATTCTCTTGTTTAGCAAAACCGTCTAATTCACTTAAAATATGTTGCGGTAATGTTATCATAATCTCTGTTGGAACTCTGGACTCAGACACAAATATACACCTCCACCATCACTACACACCAATTCAATCTACCTTTTTTTATGATACCATTATTTTTGTCTAGTGCAAAGATCATTTCGTATTCTTCAGTATTATAGTCCATAAAAATATCCTTTTATGCATCCACAAGGTTAATTTTCCAAATTTTTTATCGTTCTACTCAAAGATTGTTAACAATCTTTACAATCCAATTTAAGTGATGGACAGTCCGTTGACTGTTTCGCTGACTTTTCCGTTTTCAATGTAGACACGGGGCACCCTGCCCGATATCATGCATGGCACTTCATAGTTTATCGTATCCAACTTTTCCGCAATTTCATTAACCGAAATAAATTCTTTTCCTTGTCCGCCAATTAGTGTAACAGGTGTTCCAACTGGATAGAACGCATCAAGTTTAATCATTGTCTGATCCATACATATCCTTCCAATGATAGATGCCCTTTTTCCATCAATAAGTACTTCCTGGCCCGAAAGTTTTCGAATCCAGCCATCGGCATATCCGATTGGGAGAGTGGCTATCCATTCATCCCCCTGCGCTTCATACGTTGCGCCATAGCTCACTTTATCTCCAGCGTGAAGCTGTTTTACATGTACGACTTCCGTTTTCAATGCGAAGGCTTCTTTTAGGAGATAAGGAAGTTCCGCTTCGATTTCAAGCGAAGGCGTTAATCCGTACATCGTAATCCCCATCCGAACCCCATTGAAATGATTTTCCGGAAAACGAAGCGAAGATGCCGAATTGCTGCAATGGACCAGTCCAGGCCGTTCCTGCAGACTTTCGAGCATTTCTTTAAAAACAGCACTCTGCTGCTGATAATAAGCCTGATTGATTTCATCTGCAGTGGCAAAGTGGGTGTATATCCCCTCGAAGACCAGCATCGGATTTTCATGGATTAATCGTTCCACTTCCTGCAGTTCATTTTTCGTTGTGACGCCGATCCGGCCCATCCCTGTATCAACTTTTATATGAACACGAACCGGCTTTGTTAATGTGACCTTTTCTTTTACATACCGAAGCCAGTCCGTTTGAAAGACCGTTAACGTGATATCATATTGACTCGCAATTGAAATATCCTGCGGTCTGCTCGCCCCTAATACAAGAATCGGAGCCTCAATGCCTTTTTTCCGCAAAAGAATCGCTTCATCAATAAAAGCAACCGCTAAATAAGATGCACCGGCACTCATCGCTGCCCGCGCTGTCTGGACATCGCCATGTCCGTACCCATTAGCTTTGACGACAGCAAAAATCGTTACATTCTCAGGTAATATTTGTTTCAATGATTGCACATTATAAAAAATATGATCCAAATTTATTTCTGCCCATGTATCTCGATAAAACGGTTGTTCCATTTTATTTAAACACTCCTTAAGATGACAACTGCTAATCCACTTACTTAGTTGATTATCTGATTCTTACTTAAGGTTGTCAATTGTGTCAATCCAATAATCAAGAGCGCTACAGATGCACACTAGTCTGTATTTAGAAACCTTTCCGTTCTTGTCAATTAAAGTGGAATGCTTCCGATAATGCACATAAAAACAGGCCCGTTCAGCGCGAGCCTGTTAGATTTTCAATATTGATTCCATTTTTCATTTCCGTCCTCATTATCCTATCGATGTCTATCGTTCACTTATTTTACCGCTTCTGCCTGAACGGTTTGAGCAATTTCAGTCATTTCCTCAGGCGTTAAATCATTGGAGGCAATCATGTAATCGACACCATTGTATGTCCAAGTCAGGCTGTTATCCGTAGCTGCACCAATTGTAAAGCCTAAATCAACCGGTTCTCCAGTCATTTCTATCGGTCCTGCTGTAGCGGGAAGGACTTCTGTTTTCTCTTGTACAAGCGTAAAGGATTTTTCACCCTCATACGTGAGAACGACACGCTTTCCATCCTCTATCTTCACATCTTTTTCACTCTTCAGACTCGCTCCGGCTGTTTCTTCCGGATACAACACAGTAAATGAGGTGCTGCCCAGTTCAGCCATGACCGTTTTATCCAGCAGAGCACCTGTCATATTTTTCTGCATATCAAAATCTTTATTATCAAAGCTGGCATCGAATTTCATATCCGTGAAATCAACGGTAACTAACGCATTGCGATCAGTATCCATCACTTTCACACTAATAGGGGCCAAATCCTTTTTGCTCAGTGTGACCTCCTGATATGGAAGCATACGATTATTTTGATAACGGGTTTCTGTTTCAAACACATAGTGATCTTTTGTTGCGGTGAATTTTGCGCCTTTATCTTCAATAATATCCATTACCAGGGATTCATATAGATAGGCTTGACTACTGTTTTGCGGCCAGTCACTTTGGAATTTAAAGCTTTTATTTAGCGCTGGCGTGAGGACGAATACCCCCTCATTATTACGTAAAAT
>CALGSR010000310.1 GCA_937902115.1 uncultured Bacillus sp.
AACATGATAAAAACTGTTTCAGGATCCTCAAGTGTAACGCCTCTTTGATTGACATAGGCAATTCCAACGAGACCGACAAACGTGGCACCAATGATCGAAATAATCATCCAGCTCATCCCAATTCGACGTGCTGGCTTTAACTCTTTGACGGAGTTAATGGCCATAAAACGAACGATGATATGCGGCTGACCAAAATATCCCAAGCCCCACGCTAGTAGCGAGATAATGCCGATAACCGTTGTCCCTTTAAAGAAATCAAGCAAAGTGGGATCAATTTCACGAATCACATCGAAGGTAGGTTGTATCCCTCCTAAATCTGTAAAGGCGACAATAGGTACTAATACAAGAGCGACAAACATAATAATCCCTTGCACAAAATCCGTTAAACTAACCGCTAAAAATCCACCGAAGAGCGTGTAAGCAACAACCACCCCTGCGGTGACTAGTAACCCGAATTTATAATCTAAACCAAAGGCTGATTCAAAAAGTATACCGCCAGACACCATACCTGCTGATGTGTAAAGGGTAAAAAAGATAATAATAACAATTGCTGAAACGAGTCGCAGTATTTTCGCATTATCTTTAAAGCGATTTTCGAAGAAATCGGGGATCGTAATTGAATTGTTTGCAACTTTTGTATAAGTCCTTAATCGTGGAGCGACAAGCAGATAGTTTAAATAAGCTCCTATGCATAAACCAACAGCAAGCCAGATACTGGACATACCCCTTACATACATGGCACCTGGTAAGCCCATCAGCATCCAACCGCTCATATCTGATGCGCCGGCTGATAAAGCCGTTACAGCGGGACCTAAACCGCGTCCGCCTAACATATATCCTTCAATACTATCTGTTGATTTCTTATAAGCGTAATATCCAATCAACAACATGGCAATAAAATAGATTGCTAACGAAATATAAGTTCCAATACCCATCTAATCTCTCCAATACTATGGTTTATTTTGTTAATCCTCCACAAAAGAGCTGTAAAACTTGCTTTCGAAAAAGAAGAAATAACAAAAACTACTATTCATTTGTACAGGAATCCTGACGAAAATTGTTCCCCGGCCAAGGTTAATACTTAGGCTAACAAAACATTAAAAAGGATTCAAGGACTTATGAGTTTCATAGTTTCGATAAACCACGGCTAGGGCTTTGTGTATCAAGCGTTAGAACAATTTTTAAATTTTTTGAAAATAAAGGAAAAAACAAGGGCTCGCTTGGCAAAAACTGAAAAATCCATATCGATTCATTACGTTAGAAAAATGAAAACAATTAATAATTTTATCAAATGGTGGAAGAATAGGGGAGTAGTTAAATATTTTATTAAGGATGGTTGCTAACATGAAAACAGTTCAAGACATTATGACCAAAAATGTAAAAGTATGCTCCCCACATGATTCTGTCGCTACTGCGGCAAAAATAATGCGTGACATTAATTGTGGAACCGTTCCCGTTTGTGAGGGAAAGAAGGTTGTAGGGATGATTACCGATCGTGATATCGTATTACATGTTGTTGCAGATGGCAAAGATAGCAAGAGCGTCCATTGTCATGATTGTATGACGAAGGATGTCATTACCTGTGCGCCAGATACAGATATACATGAGTGTGCCCGGATCATGTCCGATCACCAAATCCGTCGAATTCCTGTTGTTCAAAATGGTAACATAGTCGGAATTTGTGCGATCGGGGATCTGGCTAAAGTGAATATCTTTATCAATGAAGCAGGTGACGCTTTAAGCCAAATTTCCGAGCCTTCTCGTCTACAGCATTAATATTAATGATTTGCAAAAAGCCAGGGAGTTTTCCCCGGCTTTTTTGTATGATTTTGATCCCGTGTATTTTCAAGAATTAAAAATGGAGTTTTCCTTAACATCTATATTAACTTACGTCAGTCACTAACTCTCTGTTATTAATAATAAAATCCTCAGGTTTCACTGCACCTTGATTGTTCAATTTGCAAAAAAGACTTTTATATTCAACAATATTAATTTCCCCTGTTAGATAACATTTCTGAGCGAAATCAAGGAGTTCATTAAGATTTAATGCGCTTTGTTTTTTAATCATTACAAATTCATACATTAAGCCTTTTACTGACATTATAAATCACCCATTTCCATGTTATTTATGGTATGATATCGCTTACAAAAATAAGATATCATACATTTAGTATTATAAAATACAACCAATTAATTAATTAACGATTTGTTAATTGTTAATTAATTGATAAAATAGTGATATTACAGGGGAGCGGTGAAGATGAAAAAAAGAGCAAAAGAATTTTCGCAGGATTGGACCATGTTTGAAAAAATATGGTTAGGGGCATTTACACTAATCAATTTGTATTTGTTCTTTGCTTGGGATGATACATTAGTAGGATTAATCAGTTCATTATCTGGGATGTTATGTGTCGTGCTGGTGGCCAAAGGGAAAATCAGTAACTATTTTTGGGGCATCATTCAAGTCGGTACTTATGCGTATATTTCTTACGGCTACCAACTTTACGGGGAAGCGATGTTAAATGCATTCTTCTACTTGCCGATACAATTTGTCGGGATTTACCTGTGGAATAAAAATAAAGCAAAAGAAAGCACAATAGGAGAAGAAATTCGCGTAAAAAAATTAACTCTGAAGGGTTGGATTATGCTCATTGTTGTTTCTGCAGTCTCTTCGCTTGTTTACGCGCAAATTTTATCCTCAATTGGCAGCCAGCAAGTAAGGCTTGATTCCGCTGCCGTCGTGTTGTCGATTGTTGCGCAAATTCTTATGTTGCTCCGATATGCAGAACAATGGTTTATGTGGATTGTGGTAGATGTCTTAACGATTGTGCTATGGGTTATTACGTTGGTAACCACAGGTGGAAATGACTATACCATTCTTGTGATGTGGAGTGCTTTTCTTGTCAATGCAGTGTATGGCTATATCAATTGGTTAAAAATGTCTCGCGGTCAACAAGCAACGGTTTTAACAGATGAAAGGGTGAATCTATCATGAAAAAAGGAAAAGTGGGCTTTTATGGCGGTAAGTTTTTGCCCCTTCATCAAGGGCATGTGTATATGATCACTCGTGCTGCATGTATGGTGGATGAATTGTATGTCGTATTAAGTTACAGCAAAATTCGCGACGGAAAGCTTGTGGAAAAAGGGAACATCAAAAAACTTCCATTTGAACTTAGACTTCGTTGGCTGTCTCAAATAACGAAAGATATGGAAAATGTTAAAGTATTAGCTGTGGAAGACTTTGCGGATTCAGATGAATTTTATGATTGGGGACAAGGGGCAAGAGAGATAAAAAAAGCAATTGGAAAACCGATTGACGTGATATTTGGTTCGGAAGAAAGTTATCGTCCGATTTTTAATCAGCTTTACCATAATGTGCAATATGAAGTCGTTGACCCTGAGCGAAAAATGGTTCCCATTTCAGCCACCCAAATCCGAACCGATGGACCTTTTAAACATTGGGAATGCATACCAAATGGAGCAAAATCCTATTTCGTAAAAACAGTTGCGATTGTTGGAACGGAATCCTGTGGAAAATCCACATTAACGCGCTACTTAGCTGCCGTCTTCAATACAACGTATACCGAAGAGTACGGCAGAACAGTAACAGATGAATTAGGTGGATGCGAAAATATTATGACGGCTGAAGATTACTACCGCATTCAATATGGTCACAAATTGAAAGAAGAAGTGGCAAAAAGAACAGCCAATAAAGTGACCTTTATTGATTCAGAAGCGATTGTTACGCAATACTATGCAAAACTCTACAATAAAGAGCAATATCCACTGATAGAAGAAATTGTGAATACACAACACTATGATTTATGGTTGTTTTTAGAAGCGGATGTTCCGTGGGTAGATGATGGGACTCGTACATTTGGCGAAGAGCAGGTGAGACAGAAAAATAATCGTTTGTTAAAAGAAATGTTAAAAAAAAGAGGTATCCGTTATGAAATCATTGCTGGTGATTATGGAGAGCGTTTCTGTCAAGCATACGATTTAGTAAATGAAATCCTTTTAAAACCATAATATTCATAAAGAAATCCTTAAAAAAGTTGAAAAGTTTGTTAAAACTTGTATAGTTCAATTAACAAATTTATAATTGTTAATATAAAAACTTTTTATCTTTATCTTATGAATTCCATCTAAATTAGGAAATGCAACAAGGATTCATTGTTAGGAGGAAATAAAAATGACGAAATACCATTCGGAAGAAGAAGCGTTACAACATTATGATTCAAGCATCTATCGAACCCCTGATGGATATACGTCGGATATTGCCATCTTCACTCTCGTTCCAAATGAACAATACCAAGCAAAAGATGAAACGAGTTCCAAGTATCGTTTAGCTCTTATGTTGATTAAAAGAGCGGAATTAGATGCAGAAGGAGAACGGAATATTGAAGGGGGAAAATGGGCGTTACCTGGAGGCTTTACACAGCTCGAAGGGGATAAAGGAAGTGCATTTCATTCTGCCATCAGAGAATTAAGAGAGGAAACGGGTGTCAAAGACGTACATGTCAAACATTTTGGTGTCTATGACGAATTCGGTCGTGACAAAAGAGGTTGGATCATTTCTAATGCCCATTATGCCATTGTCCCTGAAACATTTATTGAAAATAGAAATGCAGGGGATGATGCCACTGAAGTAAGTTTATTTACAATGGATGAAGTATTCGCTTTAGACCTTCCTTTTGACCATAGGATAATCATTGAACATGCATGGGAGTCTGTGCGAAAAGATATGCAGCAAACAACGGGCTCACAAAACTTTCTGCCAAAAGAATTTAAGTTAGAAGAACTGAGACAAGTACTCCTGGCATTCATTCATGATCCGGTTGTGAACAGCAAATCAGCATTTTTTCGAAAAGCACCTACTTTACCGTTTATTGAAGAAGCACTAGATCATAAAGGGGAAGCAAAAATGACCGAACCAACCGGGACAAATAAACGACCTTCCAAACTGTATCAATTTGTCGATGTGGAAATCACTCCATCCATTTGGAGGTAGGGGAATGATGGGGTCAGACCCCCGCCACGATAACGCATTAAAGTAGTAGGGGTCAGACCCCCATTTTCATTTTCCCCATTTTCTCAAAAGACACCTTCCATTTTGCAGGAAGATGTCTTTTCGGTTTAAAAACGATTCATGTCAGAGATGAAAATCAACTCTGTCCACAGTTTGAAAATTAGATTAAGTCTTTCATGCTATACAATCCCGGTTCTTTTCCTTTTAAGAAAAGGGCTGCGTTCACTGCTCCAACTGCAAAAACCTGTTTAGAAGCGGCATGGTGGGAAAGAGTGATGACTTCATCGCGGCCAGCAAAAATAATATCATGGTCGCCAACGATCGTGCCCCCACGAATCGCATGGAGGCCGATTTCTTTCTTTGTTCTTTTTTCACGAACGCTTTGTCGGTCGTATGTATAAGAATATTCATTATTTAATTCTTCATTGATCACATCCGCAAGCATAAGTGCCGTGCCTGAAGGGGCATCAATCTTCTGGTTATGGTGTTTTTCAACGATTTCAATATCAAACTGATCACCTAAAACAGAAACTGCTTTTTTTGCTAGCTCGGCAATTAAATTCACGCCAAGCGACATATTAGCCGTGAAGAAAAGAGGGATGTCCTTTGCTGCGTTATGGATCTTTTCAACCTGTTCTTGGCTATATCCAGTTGTTGCTATAACAAGTCCTACTTTATTCGTAAGACAATAATCAAGTAATTCATCAAGAACCGATGGATGAGAAAAATCAATAATGACATCCGGTTCAATGGAAAGAGAAGAGAGAAGATTTGGAGTCGCAACGACCGGGAAACCCTTTGAATCTCCTGCAAACTTATCAATTCCTGCTACCACTTGGCAGTTATCTCTTGTAGAAACAATATTATCAATTACCTTTCCCATTGCACCTGAACTGCCACAAATTACGATATTCGTCAAAATCATTCATTCCTTTCATTAGTAGAACGTTCTTTTTTATTTTACCAATAATTTTCATTTGTTAACACTTAATTATTTAAGTGACACTAGTTTTAAAAGGAATGATGGGGTCTGACCCCCGCCACGATAACGTATTAAAGTAGCAGGGGGCAGACCCTTTTTCCCAGGTTATTGTGTTCACAGCCTTATAATAAATCCAAGTTTCTTAAAAAATTAATTATCAAGTTGTACGTTCGGACAACGTTGCCTTATTTCAGAAATGAAAAGTTCAATGTCTTTTGGTGAAATTTTCACACTACCCAAAGATGATGATTTGTAGAATATTTCAATTCCATCTTTTGAAGATAACAGCCGATAACCTGTAAATATTTCCTTTGTAGTCGAAATTCTTGTTATTTCTTTATAGGGAATACGACTTCGAAAGAAACCACCTTTAACAAATAAATGGTCTTGATAGAAAGCGTATTTAATAGAAAAGGCAGACCACATAATAAACCCAATGGATAAAACACATAAGGAAAGTACAACGATTGTGTCAGTAACTGTTCTTTCATTATCTAAACTAAGAGGAATAATAAATACAGCAAGTATTACAAATAAAGTGATTGATATGGTCACTACAAAAAAGTTATCTATTTTTGAACGAAATACGATAATAACCCACCTCCCTGAACTTTATACGAATGATCGAACAATAGACTTTCATATTTGATTATTTTTTTCAATATAAAAGAACTTTCTAATATTTATACGTTCTTAATGAATCATAGGTTTCATTAATTGTAAATAGACAGCTCTCTACAATCATTTTACTTAATGCTCTAATCCATTAATAAGGAATTTAAATATGTAATAGAGATGTGATAAAAGGATCATTCCCTGAATAATCTTGTTCCATTATAGGATGAATGGTACTATATCGGAAAAATCCCTTTTTGGAGGTATGATATGAACGTTGAGGAGATTTTACAGAAACTTTCAGAGCTTGGCACAGAGCAAACGAAAAAAACATTTATGAATCATGGAGCGGGTGGAAACCTTTTTGGTGTGAAAATAGGGGATTTAAAAAAGCTCGTCAAGTATGTAAAAAAGGATCAGGAATTGGCCTTGGCATTATATGATACGGGAAATTCAGATGCGATGTATTTAGCAGGCTTGTCTGTTAATCCAAAATTGATGGAAAAAGAAACACTCCAAAGTTGGGTGAAAAAGGCAGATTGGTATCTGCTAGCGGAATATACGGTTGCAGGGGTAGCGGCAGAAAGTCCATATGCTTTGGAACTTGCGCATGAATGGATCGAGTCAGATGAAGAAATGACCGCAGTGGCCGGCTGGAGCACCTATGCCAAT
>CALGSR010000311.1 GCA_937902115.1 uncultured Bacillus sp.
TTCAATTAGTTCATTAATGTTCTTGAAGTTCATATAGATAGGGGGGACTAGGGCGGATGAAAGAGGAAAAAGGCCCGTTTTCATGGCTGAAGAAACAAGTCGCAAAAGAAGAACACGGGGAGAAGAAAAAAGGAAAGTATCCTTATTTACTCTTATTGTTAGTCTTTGGGTCCGGCATCATGCTGTTAGGGAATCTATTCTTGCAAAATGAAGCAGTGACCGAAGATATGGCCGTTTTTAACCAGCAGGAAAAGCCTAAAGAGGAAGCGGCAGAGGTCTTTGCCAACAAAAAGTCCTCAGGCAACAATGAAATCGGGGTTTATGAACAGGCCTATGAAAATCAATTAAAAGAGGCGCTTGATGCGATTGTCGGTGTCAGTGATGTCACGGTCGTTGTCAATGTTGACGCAACAGAAAAGCGGGTTCTCGAAAAAAATTCGAAATCACAGAATCAAGTAACCGAAGAAACCGATCGGGAAGGTGGGAAGCGAAAGGTAGAGGACCACTCAAACGACGACCAGCTTGTTATTATCCAGGATGGGGAGAAGGAAGTACCAATAGTCATTGAAACGAAAAAACCGGCGATTCGCGGCGTGTTAGTCGTCGCAAAGGGAGCGGATAACATTCAGGTGAAAAAATGGATTGTTGAGGCTGTAACCCGGGTACTTGATGTTCCTAGTCACCGGGTATCGGTTTTACCAAAGAAAACGAAGGGGGATTCATAGATGCTGTTAAAAAAACAAACCGTTTGGTTATTAACGATGTTAAGTTTAGTGGTCGTCTTATCCGTTTATTATATTACTTCTCCGGAGCAACAGCCGACTGATATGGCGGCGGTTGGAGAACAGAAAGAAGAGGAGAAAACGGAAACTCCGGCAGATGAGAAAAATGCTGAGAAAGATGCTGAGGAAGATACCGCTACAGATATAAATGAGGAAAGCGCTAAAGATACAGCTACGATGAATAAAGAGGATATAGCAATTATTTCAAACGCTGCGGGGGATGAGGTATTTGAAACATTAAGAATGCAATTAATGGATGAAAGAAGCCGCATGAAGGAAGAGCTAACAAAGACCATTGCTTCAACTGAACTATCCGTTGAGGAAAGAAGCAAGGCGAAGGAACAGATGGATGAATTGAACGAAGTCGCACAAAAAGAGTATTTATTGGAAACGTTGATTAAAGCGATGGATTATGATGATGTATTAGTCCAATCTGAAGGGGATCAAGTAAGTATTACGGTAAAAGCGGATAAACAATCGCGTTCTGAAGCCAATAAGATTATTCAGACGGTGAGAAGTGAATTAGGACCGTTGCATGCTGTTGTTGAATTCCAGAATACGAAATAGAGTATCTATATTTGTCGAATTATGGAGAAAAAAATTAAAATTTTCAGCTTAATATTAATAAAATTTTGAGAAAAAAGGGAAGTGAAAAGCTTTCCTTTTTTTATTTTGTCGAAAAAGAAAGAAAAAATACTACATTAGGAATTTACAAAACATTTAAAAGTGTTAAAATGTAAGGGGTATCATTTTTGGGGTGCGCCGAAAAAATGAATATAATCCGTTATTGAACTTGTCAAAGAATTTATCGTATGATAAGACTAACAAGTTGTTATAATGAAAACCAGGGGGTTCTTAACATGTTTAAGGTTCAAGAAATCAGAGAATTAATTAAATTGGTCGGACAATCTAATATTGATGAGTTCGTCTATGAAGCTGACGGAGCAAAAATCAAAATGAAGAAACATACAACTGGAGAAGCTGTAGTACCAGTACAAGTGGTTCAAAAGGCTGAGCCAGTTCAGCAGGCAGCAGTTGCAGCACCTGTAGCTGAAGCTCCACAAGTACAAGCCAAAACTGCAGCGGTAGAAACGGTACGTGAGGCTGAGCCCCAAGCGGCAGACACTTCCGATCTACATAAAGTTACTTCTCCAATGGTTGGAACATTCTATCAATCACCATCACCGGATCAGGATGCTTATGTAAAAGTTGGTTCCAAAGTTTCTGAAGATTCGATTGTCTGTATAGTAGAAGCGATGAAATTATTTAATGAAATTGAAGCAGAAGTGAACGGGGAAATTGTTGAAATCCTTGTGAAAGACGGACAGCTAGTAGAATATGGACAGCCTTTATTCCTAGTTAAGCCTGAGTGAGGAGATGCTGATTAAATGATAAAGAAACTATTAATAGCGAACAGAGGAGAAATTGCTGTAAGGATTATCCGTGCTTGCCGTGAACTTGGCATTGAAACTGTGGCTGTCTATTCTGAGGCTGACACGGAAGCCCTTCACGTGCAGCTAGCCGATGAGGCGTATTGCATCGGACCAACAGCCTCAAAGGACAGTTATTTAAATACGACGAATATTATCAGTGCTGCGAAGCTTACGGGATGTGACGCGATTCACCCGGGATACGGATTTTTAGCGGAAAATGCCGGTTTTGCTGAGCTTTGCCGTGATTGTAACATTACGTTTGTAGGACCATCACCGGAAGCCATTACAAAAATGGGGATTAAAGATGTTGCCCGTGAAACGATGAGAGATGCCGGTGTTCCTATTGTGCCCGGATCACAAGGAATTATTAACAGCGTTGATGAAGCGATTGCTTTAGCAAATAAAATACAATATCCTGTCATTATTAAAGCAACAGCCGGCGGCGGCGGGAAAGGGATCCGTGTTGCCCGTACGGAAGAAGAGTTGATTAAAGGGATCAACATTACGCAGCAGGAAGCGGCAACAGCTTTCGGCAATCCAGGTGTTTATCTTGAAAAATATATCGAAGATTTCCGTCATGTGGAAATTCAGGTGTTAGCCGATAACTATGGTAACGTCATTCATTTGGGTGAACGGGACTGTTCTATCCAAAGACGTCTGCAAAAATTATTAGAGGAATCACCATCACCGGTCATTGACAGTGAACTTCGTGCTGAAATGGGAAATGCAGCTGTAAAAGCAGCAAAAGCAGTTGATTATACAGGTGCAGGTACGATAGAATTTATATATGACTACCGCAACCGTAAGTTTTATTTTATGGAGATGAATACTCGTATCCAGGTGGAACATCCTGTTACAGAAATGGTAACGGGCACTGACCTGATTAAAGAGCAAATTCTTGTAGCTTCGGGGGAAAAACTCAGTCTGTCCCAAGAAGATGTAATCTTAGACGGATGGTCGATTGAGTGCCGTATTAATGCGGAAAATCCAGAAAAGAAATTCATGCCCTCCCCAGGAAAAATCAATATGTATTTGGTACCGGGCGGTTTAGGCGTTAGGGTTGATTCGGCTGCATATCCAGGATATACGATTTCTCCATTTTATGATTCGATGATTGCCAAAGTCATTACATATGGAAAAACTCGTGATGAAGCAATCGCAAGGATGAAACGGGCTTTAGGCGAATTTGTCATTGAAGGAATTCATACAACGATCCCGTTCCATTTGAAATTGCTGAACAATGAAAAGTTTGTCTCAGGCGAGTTTAATACCAAATTCTTGGAATTAAACGATGTGATGAAATCCGAATAATAAGAGGAGGTCCTTTTGATGAGTGTCAATAATATTTTGGAAATGAACCCAGGCGGAAACAGTCTTGGTAAAGTGGAAATTGCTCCTGAAGTTATCGAAATTATTGCGGGAATTGCAGCATCTGAGGTAGAAGGTGTTGCTCAAATGAGAGGGAATTTTGCCTCT
>CALGSR010000312.1 GCA_937902115.1 uncultured Bacillus sp.
AACTTTTACAAAAGGCGCTTGAACGAGTCTTGCTATCCTGCGAGCAATCTCTGTTTTACCTACACCCGTTGGTCCGATCATTAAAATATTCTTCGGGCTGATTTCATCACGAATCTCTTCATCAAGTAAACTGCGGCGGTATCGATTCCGAAGTGCTACCGCTACTGCCTTTTTAGCATCCTTTTGTCCGATGATAAATTGATCCAAACGCTCTACAATTTGTTTTGGAGTTAAATTTAATTTTGACACAGTAATGAGCCCCTCCCTCTATAATTCTTCCACAATGATATTATTATTTGTATAGACACAAATTTCAGAAGCAATTTCTAGGGAAGCTCTTGCAATTTCTTTTGCTGATAATGTATCACCGGAAAATCTTTTCAAAGAACGCCCGGCCGCCAGCGCATAATTGCCGCCCGACCCAATTGTTAAAATACCATCGTCCGGTTCAATCACTTCTCCTGTACCTGAAATAAGTAAAAGATTGTTAACATCCATTACAATTAACATAGCCTCAAGTTGCCTTAATACTTTATCGCTTCTCCAGAGTTTTGCCAGTTCAACAGCAGCACGCTGAAGATTCCCATTGTATTCCTCGAGTTTTCCTTCAAATAGTTCAAATAACGTAAAAGCATCTGCAACGGATCCGGCAAAGCCCGCTAATACTCTTCCATTAAACAATTTTCTCACTTTTCTTGCAGTATGTTTCATCACAACAGCATTGCCCATTGTTACTTGGCCGTCACCAGCCATGGCACATTTTCCATTATGCCGAATGCCAAATATCGTAGTTGCATGAAATTGCCCCATCAAATCTCCTCCTCTTATCAAAGTAAAATTTAACTCGTTATGCTCTCGGATGATGGTTCATATAACTCTTTCTTAAATATTCGTTCGTAATATGGGTGTAAACCTGTGTTGAGGAAAGATTTGTATGCCCTAACAACTCTTGAACAGTTCTCATATCGGCACCATTTTCAAGCAGATGTGTCGCGAATGTATGCCGCAGCATATGAGGGTGTATTTTCCCTTTTAAAGTCGAATCCTCAATTACTTTATTTAAAACGACTCTTATTCCTCGGGCAGTTAAGGGACCGCCACGAAAGTTCACAAAGAGAAAGTCATGTGCATCATGATTTTTGATTAATATACTTCGTCCGTTTTGTATGTAGTTTTCCAAGGCAGTATGTGCGAAAGAGCCAAAAGGAACATATCTTTCCTTTTGGCCTTTTCCATGAACAAGAATCGTCGATAAAAAGAAATCCACATCCTTTAGATGTAACTGACTGCATTCCCCTACACGAATTCCAGTTGCATATAGTAATTCCAAAAGAGCCGCATTCCTTAACCCTAATGGCGTATCTGTTTTGCAAGCTGCAAATAGCTGCTTAATTTCATCACCATAAAAAAAGTCGGGTAAACGTTTTTCAACCTTCGGCATGGTGACAAGGGAAAAAGGATTATCCGTAATGAACTTTTCCCTAAGTAAATAGTTATAAAAACTTCGTAAGCTGGACAGCTTTCTGGCTGCTGTTTTTCTAGACAGTTTCTTTTTATAAAGAATCGTTAAAAATATGCGAATATCGCTGATTCCTTGCTCATTCATGAACATGTAGAATTCATTGATATCATGCTGATAAGACTCAATTGTATATTGTGAATAATTTCTCTCAATTTGTAAATATTCAATAAACAATTTTAACCAAACGTTCACATCTTTTTTCACTTGAATCCACCTCGCATAATACCATCATCATAACATAATCAAAGAGATTGTCACAACAAGATTACATACTGTTCGTAAATTTCTGAATTGTATCCAATGCCCTTTTCGCATGCTGTTCATTACGTTCTTGCTTCCCTTTTATTTTAACTGGCAGTTCAGGAAACAAGCCAAAATTTGCATTCATCGGCTGAAAATGTTTCGAGTCTGCCGTAGTAATATATTTAGCCATACTTCCAATGGCAGTTTCTATTGGGAACTCAATCGGTGAATCCCCTTGAACAAGACGGGCAGCATTTATTCCAGCCACTAGCCCGCTAGCGGCCGATTCAACATACCCTTCAACACCTGTCATTTGTCCGGCAAAAAATATTTGTTCATCCTTGCGTAATTGATAGGTTGCCTTTAATGAAGTTGGAGAATTAATAAACGTATTTCGATGCATGACTCCATAACGGATGATTTCAGCCTGCTCTAGTCCAGGGATCAGCTGCACTACTTCTTTTTGTGCTCCCCATTTCAAATGTGTCTGAAATCCAACAATATTGTATAATGTACCAGCCGCATTATCCTGTCTTAGCTGCATAACAGCATAGGGCCTCTTCCCGGTACGCGGATCCTCTAATCCAACAGGCTTCATTGGCCCAAATAGCATCGTTTTTCTCCCGCGTTTCGCCATTACTTCCAATGGCATACAGCCTTCAAAATAGATTTCCTTTTCAAAATCTTTCAATTCTGCCGTTTCTGCTGTAATGAGCGCATCATAAAAACGATTAAACTCCTCCTCTGTCATCGGACAGTTTAAATAAGCAGCTTCGCCTTTATCATAACGGGATTTCAAATAAACCTTATTCATGTCGATGCTGCTTTTTTCAATGATTGGTGCAGCGGCATCATAGAAGTATAGATAATCATCTCCAATAAGTTCTATAATTCGCTTTGATAGTCTTTCGCTCGTTAAAGGCCCCGAAGCGATAATGGTCACACCATCAGGAATTTCTGTTACCTCTTCGTTTATGACAGTAATGTTTGGATGATTTTTCAATTGTTCTGTCACACGACTTGCAAATTCATGCCGATCAACCGCTAATGCACCTCCAGCCGGAACTGCACATTCATCCGCAGAACGGATAATAATTGAATCCAACATCCGCATTTCTTCTTTTAAAACACCGACTGCATTTGTCAGGGTATTTGCTCGCAACGAATTGCTGCACACTAATTCAGCAAATTGTTCTGTATGATGTGCCGGTGTTTGCTTTACCGGTCTCATTTCAAAAAGCCTAACATTTACACCTCTTTTCGCCAGCTGCCAGGCTGCCTCACTCCCTGCGAGCCCGGCACCTATGACATTTACTACATCATTTGCCATAAATAAACCTCCATCATCCATTCAATATGTAAAATTTAATTATTTATGCTTTAACTATTATTCATACTAGTATTATTTTTTTACTCCTTGAATTGTACATGATTAGTGGTAAAGAATAAAGGCAAAAGGCTGTTTTTTCTTCTGTCCCCAGTATGTTTTGACTTCCTAGAAAAAAGAGTGAGCAATCCTGCCCACCCTTAAACTTAAGCTTGCGGCTCTTCTTTAAAGTCACATTCCACGCACTGAACCTGTACACCCTTTTTCAATTTCTTTTCCACTAACATGGATTCACATTTAGGGCAGCTTCTAGGAAGCGGTTTATCCCAGGATAGGAAATCACATTCCGGAAATTGATCGCATCCATAAAAGATCCGGCGTTTTTTACTCTTTCTTTCAATTATATTGCCCTCTTTACATTTCGGACATTTCACACCGATTTCTTTCACGATCGCTTTTGTATTTCGGCAATCCGGGAAATTACTGCAAGCCATAAATTTACCATAGCGGCCCATTTTATATACCATCGGATGGCCGCATTGCTCGCAGTCCTCTCCTGTCGGCTCATCTTTAATTTCGATCTCTTGCATTTCTTTTTCGGCTATTTCTAGTTTCTTTTCAAACCCTTGATAAAATTCATCAATCGTCTGTACCCAGTTAATTTTTCCTTCTTCAATATAATCTAAGTCCTGCTCCATTTTCGCAGTAAATTCGACATTGAGTATTTCCGGAAAAAATTCAAACATTAATTCAGTGACAATTTCACCGAGTTCAGTAGGGACAAACCGTTTATTATCAAGAGTGACATAGCCTCTTTTTTGAATCGTATCCAAGGTTGGAGCAAATGTAGACGGCCTGCCTATCCCAAGTTCTTCAAGCGTTCTCACGAGACGAGCTTCGGTGTATCTAGGAGGTGGCTGCGTAAAATGCTGCTTCGGTTCAATATCTTTATTGAATACCTCGTCACCTTCCTGCAAATCTGGTAATAAGCGATCTTTTTTATCATCTTCTCCGTCATCAGAACCCTCAACATAAACCTTCATAAAGCCGGGAAACTTTATTTTTGAACCGGTTGCTCTAAAATATACAGAACCGTTTCTCAACTCAACACTCATCGTATCCATTACCGCAGGCGCCATTTGACTAGCTACAAGCCGTTCCCAAATGAGTTTATATAGTCTTAATTGATCCCGTGAAAGAAATTCTTTTAAACTATTTGGTACCCGAGTGGCACTCGTTGGTCGTATCGCCTCATGCGCATCCTGAGCATTACTACTTTGCTTATTTACTCGCTTTTCCTGTGATACATAATCTTTTCCATAGTTTTGTTCAATATACTGGGCAGCTTCCTCTTTTGCAAGGTCAGAAATACGTGTGGAATCTGTCCTCATATATGTAATCAAACCGACAGTTCCTTCTTTTCCAAGGTCAATCCCCTCATAAAGCTGCTGTGCCAGCATCATCGTTTTCTTAGCGCGGAAATTCAGTTTTCTTGCTGCTTCCTGCTGAAGCGAGGAGGTTATAAATGGAACAGCGGGATTTCGCCGTCTCTCTCTCTTCGTCACTGTTTCCACAATAAAACGATTACCATCCATCTTACTTAATACTTCTTTAACCTGTTCCTCTGAATTTAATTCTACCTTTTGTTTATCAATCCCGTAGAAGGAAGCTTCAAAGCTATCAGTATTCTTTAAAAACTCCCCAGTAATGGACCAGTACTCTTCAGGGATAAAATCCTTAATTTCCTTTTCTCTATTAATGATTAATCCAACAGCTACGGACTGTACTCTTCCTGCACTAAGCCCTTTCTTAACCTTTTTCCAGAATAATGGACTGATATTGTATCCCACAAGACGATCTAATATTCTCCGTGCTTGCTGAGCATCGACAAGATCCTTATTAATCGGACGCGGATGTTTAAAAGATTCCTGAATGGCATCCTTTGTAATTTCATTAAATACAACCCGGCAGTCTGAGTCGATATCTACATCCAGGCTGTTAGCCAAATGCCAGGCAATTGCTTCCCCTTCCCTGTCGGGGTCAGCCGCAAGATAGATTTTCTTTGCCTTTTTGGCTGCTGTTTTTAAATCTTTTAGAATGGGGCCTTTCCCACGAATGGTAATATATTTCGGTTTAAAATGATTTTCTATATCAACACCCATTTGGCTTTTGGGTAAATCCCGAACATGTCCCATCGAGGCTTTCACTTTATACTTTTTCCCTAAATACTTCTCAATCGTTTTTGCCTTTGCAGGCGACTCAACGATTACTAAAAATTCCGACATGCAAATAATCCTCCTTAAGAGGGATAATATCCACCTATTTTTCCTTCTTTAATCTGTTCACTTAAAATATCCAGTAATTTCACACTGAGATTGATCTCGGCGTTGTCAAACAAAAAGTGGTCAATTTAACGCTTTCCTTACAGAAAACGTTTTCATTTTATGGGTAATTTCCAAGAAAAGTCATGTTAAATAAACTAAAATTTCTTTCTCCTAATAAGATAAAAACATCTAAACTTATGTTGCAAAATGTAAACCAATATTAGGATTATTTCAACCTTTTTGTTATAAATTCATTAAAATGTCACGGAAAAGACCAGAGAAGTTTATTAGTTTCATTATATATAGGAAGAAATAACTTCATACATTTTGTTATCAAATTATTTCATCGAGGATGTCTTGCGAGGAAATAATTAATTTTGCCCCCTGCTGGATCAATTCATTCGTTCCTGTGGAATGAGGCCCCAGAATATGGCCTGGAACCGCGAAAACATCCCTACCTTCCTGTACAGCATAATTGGCCGTTATAAGGGAACCGCTTCTTTGTTTTGCTTCAATCACAAGTGTAGCTTGACTCATCCCCGCTATAATTCGATTACGCTGCGGAAAATGCCATTTCTGCGCTCTAGTATGAATCGGAAACTCAGATATAACGAGATGATTTTTCATCATGGCATAAGCAAGCTTTTCATTCTCCTTTGGATATAAATAATCAAATCCCCCTGCGATAACTCCAATTGTTTTCCCGCCTAGCTGTATCGCTTTTTGATGGGCATATGCATCAATCCCTGCTGCCAAACCGCTCACGATCACAATTTGATTTTCGATTAAAGCGGGAAATAATTCTTCTATCGTTTTTTTGCCGTAAATCGTTGCCTGCCTTGAACCTACAACAGCAAGCTTGTGCTGCTTAGCAAGCAAACTAAGGTCTCCTCTAGCATAAAGAACCCATGGCGGCATATAAGTTTCCCGCAGCAAGGAAGGATATTCCTGCTCAAAAATCGTGATCATCCGAACCCCCTTTTGTTTGTATTGACTCATTTTATCATTTAATGACTGGGAATTCAGTTCCTTAAGAATGGTATTTGCCGCAGGGGAAGGAATACAGCTTATTAATAGCTGATCATCATATAGAGAGTTTAATTGCGGATCTTTTTTTAGAATTGAGAAGATATGCTTCCAGCTTACTCCGGTACAGTGATGAAGGCGAATAAGTTTCTCCTTAAAATCATTCATTCATCGTATACCTCCTTTTTAATTTATGAATCCTATCTATATTATGATACTAAAATAATAATAATAAAAGGAGAAATAACGAAAGATTAATAGACACAAGAAATAGCCCCTCCAAAAAAGAGGGGCTAACGAATAAAATATCTTATCAATGAGTTTTACATTTTTCGTAAAGCCCTTTTTCCTTCAATACGCCGATTAAAGTTTCACCCATTACAGATGGTGTATCAGCTACTTTAATGCCGCATTCATTCATGACACGGATCTTTTCGTCCGCTGTCCCTTTCCCTCCGGAAATGATCGCACCGGCATGTCCCATACGCTTCCCTGGAGGCGCTGTACGGCCGCCAATAAATCCTACAACCGGTTTTGACATATTCGCCTTAACCCACTCAGCTGCTTCCTCTTCAGCTGTACCACCGATTTCACCGATCATGATAACAGCTTCTGTTTCCGGATCTTCATTGAATGCTTTTAACACATCAATAAAGTTAGTCCCATTAACAGGGTCGCCGCCAATTCCCACGGCACTTGTCTGGCCAATTCCTGCTTGTGTTAACTGATGAACCGCTTCGTACGTTAATGTACCAGAACGGGATACAACACCAACATGGCCTTTTTTATGAATATATCCAGGCATGATTCCGATTTTACATTCGTCTGCGGAAATAACACCAGGGCAGTTCGGACCGACAAGACGAGTTTTCTTGCCTTCCATATAACGTTTTACTTTCACCATGTCCAGTACAGGGATATGTTCAGTAATGCAAATTACTAAATCCAATTCTGCATCCACTGCCTCAATAATAGCGTCAGCTGCAAATGGAGCAGGAACATAAATAACAGATGCAGTAGCACCAGTAGTATCCACTGCTTCCTTTACCGTATTAAAAACCGGCACTCCATCTACTTCTTGTCCGCCTTTACCAGGGGAAGTTCCCCCAACAATTTTTGTACCATATTCAAGCATTTGTTTTGTATGGAAAAGGGCCGTTGCACCGGTTATCCCTTGAACGATTACTTTCGTGTCTTTATTAATAAATACGCTCACAATAATTCTCCTTTCTTATTTCACTAACGAAACAATTTTTTGGGCACCATCGTCCATAGATTCAGCCGCAACCAGATTCAAACCGGATTCTCTTAAGATTTGTTTACCTAGGTCAACATTTGTTCCTTCTAAACGAACGACAAGCGGAATTTGCAAACCAATCTGTTTTGCTGCTTCCACAACACCATCTGCAATAACGTCACACTTCATAATGCCGCCAAAAATGTTAACAAAAATTCCTTTTACATTTGGATCTGCAAGGATAATCTTGAAGGCTTCTGTTACTTTTTCAGCTGTTGCACCGCCCCCAACATCAAGGAAGTTGGCCGGGTCACCGCCGTAATGTTTAATAATATCCATTGTTGACATAGCAAGACCTGCACCGTTTACCATACAACCGATATTCCCATCTAACGCGACATAGCTTAAATCATATTTAGATGCTTCAATTTCCTTCACATCTTCTTCTTCAAGGTCGCGATATTCTACAATATCTTTTTGACGATATAAAGCATTGGAATCAAAATTTAATTTTGCATCCAGTGCCATTACTTTTCCATCACCAGTTACAACAAGCGGATTGATTTCAGCGATTGAGCAATCCTTTTCAATATAAGCGCTATATAGTCCCATCATAAACTTCACAGCTTGATTAACTAATTCATTTGGTATATTAATATTAAATGCAATTCTTCGTGCTTGAAATGGCATTAATCCAACAATCGGATCAATTTCCTCTTTGAAAATTTTCTCAGGTGTTTTTTCTGCCACTTCTTCTATCTCGGTTCCGCCTTCTTCAGATGCCATTAATACAACACGTGAAGTAGCACGGTCTAATACCAGCCCAACATAATATTCCTTTTTGATGTCGCAGCCTTCTTCAATTAGTAGTCGTTTCACTTCTTTTCCTTCAGGACCTGTTTGATGTGTCACTAGCGTTTTACCAAGAATTTCATTCGCATATGTACGGACTTCATCTAAATTTTTCGCTACTTTAACACCGCCAGCTTTCCCACGCCCCCCAGCGTGAATTTGTGCTTTAACGACACAAACACTTGACCCTAATTCTTTTGCTGCTTCAACAGCTTCATCTACTGTAAAAGCAACTTTACCGTTCGGCACCGATACCCCATACTTTCTGAGGATCTCTTTTCCCTGGTACTCATGAATATTCATT
>CALGSR010000313.1 GCA_937902115.1 uncultured Bacillus sp.
TCTTTTTAAAAAATTAGTATTTTGAAGTAGAAGGGCAAACACAAGGAATTTGATGTCACATCTTATTCAGAACTGCTTATGCCTGATGAACCTAAAGATAAAGTATAATATTGGTATATTAATATATAAGGAGATGGATGGGATTATGGGCATTTTCGATTTCTTAGGAAAGGCTGCCACATCTGCGCAAAAGAAAGCCGAGCAGAAACAACATGAGATGAACCACTATTCTAAAAACGCAATAGGTTCCGCCATACCGCCAGGAAGAATGAAAGAAACGGACAAAATAAAAGGAAAGGACAGCCGCATCCCACAAGAACCAGGCATCTACCGCCATCGAAACAAGGAAACAGATAAAATAGATTACGTTGGCCAAACGAATAACTTGCGTAAACGTCAACAAGAACATGCAAGAAACGGAAAGCTTAATCCAGAGACGCAATATGTCCAATATTCGTCTTCCAAGAAAGATGCCTCTAAGGATGACCTCTTGCAAACGGAAAAGGATCACATTGCCAGACATAATCCAAAAGGGAATACAACTAAAGGAGGGAATGGGAGACGATAAAGACATAAAGTTTATAAATGGGCGCAACTGCAGTAAGATAGAGCATATGCGCTTGATTATATACGACAATGACAATTTTAGGAGATTTAAATGATTATTAGACAAGCAACCATTGAAGAGATGTTAGCAATTTGGTATAAATTTCATACTTCTGATTTTTTTGCGGAGAATATGCAAAAGGAGAATATGGAATTTTGGGGGATCGAATATCATAAGAGACTGATTGGCGAATTATATCTTTTCAAGGAACTTAATGATCGGGATTTTGCTGATGGGAGCACCACTGCCTATCTTTATGGATTCCAAATCGAACCACTTCTGCGTGGAAAAGGCCTTGGCACGAAGCTAATGAACCGTGTTTTGCAAAGAGTAAGGGAACTGAATTTCAACTATGTAACACTCGGAGTTGAAGCTGACCATGAGGCGAATATCCGATTATATAAGAGGATGGGATTTACAGAAGAAATCAAAATGGTAACAGAAAACCCTTGTGATGTTGATGAGAATTTCAGGCCTACCCATGGTCCGGCATATCTATTATTGCGTAAGGAGCTATAAAGTAGGGGAATATCTGATGAGCTATGAAGGATTTAAGATTCATATTGAGATTATTGATTAATCCATTTGCAAAAAATACAGGAACATTTCAACAACAACAAATTTGGAAGGTTCCTGGTATTTGTCTCCATATTGATATCATAATGACAATTGGTAGGCAGTAACTAGATTTCTTGAATATCTATATTGACACATTCTACAGAGTATGAAATTATTATATTAATTTCCTCGTTTTACCCCAAGCGCTACTTCACATTTTAAACACATCCTATAAATATTAAATCCATGAAGAAAGAAAGTGACTGATGTTTTTATGCAAACGCCTTCAAATTAACTTTTGAACCTCCTCCGTTTTTGATTTTAACTTTTCCTTTTTCCACAATATAACAACTTTCTAAGAAAAACAAACTTGAAAGGGGGTGGTATTATGTAAACTATTTATTTTCGTCTATCAGTATTGCTGGGTTAGGTCTATTATTTTTAATTAACAATTGGATATCAAAAGGAGGAATACGGAATGGGTCACGATATATTAGGGTACAATAAATCAGGAGAAGAAATTGCTTATGCACGTTTTAGTATGGGAAATTATAATGCTATCATATTGTATAGTTTGCTTGACGCTGAAAAATACTATGCAGGAGTTAGCGGTTCAGGTCACATTACTACATTCTCCATACAACAGATCGAAAAAGCCTATCAATTATCTCGAAGTGGTGAATTTCCAGTGGATCAATGGGATCGAAAGCAAATATTGGATTTTATTCAAAACTGTTTAGCGACTGCACAGAAAGAAGGGGATGTAAGAGTAGCCTTTTGTTAATTCTTTATAGAGATATTTGTTGAATTGCCCCACCTGTTGCTATCTTGCACTTACTTTCACAGATCGTAATCATTTATACTCTATCTTCAGCCAGCTTTATATGCCACTTTTCATTCCTTAAACAAAAGACATCTAATATCATCTCGAGCATACCACTACTTATACTCCATTCAATCTCACTTATATTCTCACTTTCCGAATACAAAAAAGGCCACATAGAAGGCTTATAGACAGCGGGTGAAGTTGCCGGTGTTATTCACGCTGGTAACTGGTTAGGTGGAAATTCATTAGCCGATATCTTTACATTTAGCTGAATTGCTGGTAAAAATTCTGCGACAAAGCAATAAAGTGAAGCCATAAGTTGACGGTTGTCCCGATGTCACGCAAAGATAAATAGGGACACAGGGACAATAGTAGTCCCCACATCCCAGCTTAATAAAAGGGGTACCCAAGTAAAATTTTACACAGAGGGTACCCCATAATCTTTATTTAAAACACTTTTGTAGTCCAATCCTCACAATTCCAAATATCAGTCGCAATTTCACGATAGAAATCAGGTTCGTGGGATACCATCAAAATACTGCCGCGATAGGCCTTTAAAGCACGCTTTAATTCTTCCTTGGCATCTACATCCAAGTGATTGGTAGGCTCGTCTAAAATTAAGACATTCGTCTCTGTGTTTAAAATTTTACACAAACGAACTTTGGCCTTTTCTCCGCCGGAAAGAACTTCGATTTTACTTTCAATATGTTTCGTCGTTAATCCACATTTTGCAAGAGCAGCACGGACTTCAGCCTGATTCATACTTGGGAACTCACTCCAAATCTCTTCAATACAAGTGTTGTAGTTGGACTGTTTAACTTCCTGTTCGAAGTAACCGATGTATTGATACTCACCACGTTCCACTTTACCTTCCAGCGGATGAATCAAACCAAGAATACTTTTTAAAAGAGTAGACTTACCAATCCCGTTTGCACCCACGAATGCAATTTTCTGTCCCCGTTCCATTTTCAAATTCAAAGGGCGAGAAAGAGGTTCATTGTAACCAATCACAAGATCTTCAGCCGTGAAAATCCAACGGCTTGCGGCACGAGCTTCTTTGAAATGAAACTCTGGTTTCGGCCGCTCTTTCCCCAATTCAATAATTTCCATTTTGTCGAGCTTCTTCTGACGAGACATCGCCATATTACGAGTTGCAACACTTGCCTTGTTACGAGCTACGAAATCCTTCAAATCAGCAATTTCTTGTTGTTGCCGCTTGAAGGCAGACTCGAGCTGTTGCTTCTTCATTTCATGAACTTTTAAGAAGTTATCATAATCACCAGCATAGCGATTCAACTCTTGGTTTTCCATGTGATAGATTAAGTTAACTACATTGTTCAAAAATGGTATATCATGTGAAATTAAGATGAATGCATTCTCATATTCCTGCAAATAGCGCTTCAACCATTCAATATGCTGTTCATCCAAATAGTTCGTAGGCTCATCCAGTAATAGGATTTCAGGCTTTTCGAGTAAAAGCTTAGCTAGCAAAACTTTCGTCCGTTGCCCACCGCTAAGATCAGCTACATCGCGATCGAGGCCAATATCGGTTAACCCTAGACCACGAGCAATTTCCTCAACCTTTGCATTAATTTGATAGAAATCATTGTTATCTAAAGTTTCTTGCAGCTCGCCAACTTCTGCAAGCAGTGCATCGATATCAGCACCTTCATCACCCATTTTTCCATAAAGATCATTGATCTCTGCTTCAGCATCAAAAAGATATTGAAAAGCAGTACTCAAAGCTTCACGCATCGAAGTGCCTTTTTGAAGTACAGCATGCTGATCTAAATAACCCACACGAACCTTTCGGGACCACTCAATTTTCCCTTCGTCAGGTTGCAACTTCCCAGTAACAATATTCATGAAAGTAGACTTACCCTCACCATTTGCCCCAACTAATCCAACATGCTCTCCTTTTAAAAGTCGAAAGGATACATTATTAAAAATCGCACGATCACCGAAACCGTGACTTAAATTTTGTACGTTTAATACGCTCATTATTTAACCCCTTATCTAATATCACAAATATCACATGTGGATATCATACTAGATTTAGAATGGATTTTCTATCTTGAAATTAATTTTTCTACATAATGTAATTCGATCATTAAAAAAGTAAGTGTAAATTGAGAAACACCAAGCGTGTTGCTGCATCCATTCTACAATATAGAAAATGCCGCTTTTGATAAAACAGGTTATCGAAATAGAAAAACTGACCTCTTCATGGAGCAAGCCATCATAGTTTGACGTGCTGCTTCTATAACCTTCAATTTTTACTAAGAAAATACATTTTATTCCGTTTATTCTGATAAAATTAGATTAGGGAAAAGTATTAATAATGGGAGGTTTATATAATGAAAAAGAAAATTTTCCTCGCACTTATTTTTATTAACAGTTTTCTATTTTCATATATGGCACCGGTAGCTGTAAAGGCAGAAGAGTTTAACATCTTAGATGAACAAGTCACATTATTGGCAGATAAGTACCCGCACTTATCCGTTTATTATCACAATTTAGTCACCGATCAATCCTATAGCTATCAATCTGATCAGGTTGTTTCAGCTGCCAGTACGATTAAACTTCCATACGTAATGTATGTCTATGAACTTGCTGCCAAGAACGAAATTGACCTGAATGAGGAATTAACGTATAAAAGCCGCCATTATTATGAGGGAAGCGGTATTATACAGCATGATAAAATAGGAACGACCTATACGATAAAAGATTTAGTAGAAAAAAGCGTCGTCTATTCAGATAATATTGCTTTCAACATGCTGCGAGAAAGAGTGGGGCATACAAATTTTATTGCCTATGCAAAATCGATCGGGGGAACAGTCGTCTATCCTAATGGAAGGAACCTGACTACTGCGAAAGATTTGGCCATATATCTTCGGCATTTATGGGATTTCTCCAAGAAATACCCTGATTTGGGGAATGAACTCCTTAATCTATTGAAAAATACAATTTATACGGACACCGTTGCGAAAAGTGTGAACCCCCAAAAGGTTGCTCATAAAGTGGGGTATCTTCCTTTGAAACGTGTATATAATGATGCAGCTATTGTAAGTGATGAATACCCTTATATTTTAGTTGTAATGACACAGGGAATTCCCGTTGGAACAGATGTGAAATTAATATCTAACTTAGCAGATATCGTGGAGCAGGAACATCGCACGACGAAGGCTCCCCATTTTGTTTCTCTTTTATGGAATGCTGAGAAAAGTAACTTTCAGTTTTTAAGAGAAATAGCATTTGACTATGATGCTGATGAAGAGGCTGATCCTTATCAAACCTTTCATTTACTAAATGAACAATTTTCAAATGCTCAAAGTGCTTATGAGTATTTGGATGAAAAAGACCAAGAAAAATATTCAGAACGATTGCAAAATGTTGAACGGTCGATTAAGAATATGACCCCTTATATGGATCTCATCCAAGCGACTGAGACACAAAATATAAATAGTTACTTTTCAAACGATTATCCAAAAGAGGATCTCATCTTATATAGCCTCCTTTTTGATCCGAAAATAAACGAAATGAAGCAAGAACAATACAAAAGACAATTGGCAATAGCAGCTGTTGCAGCAATTTGAAAATTTTTTCGTGCCTGGCACTTTTTGTACCCTTTCATGAATCTACAGCATTAATGATCTGATTTAGTCATTCGATTAAAATGATTGGAAAAAAGCCAGGGAACTTTCTCCGGCTTTTTGTTTTGGCTTGAAAGAGGAGATTTATCAAATACTGGCAGCCCATATTTCAACTTATTTGTAATGTCACAAATATACGTTAAAATTAGCATAGAAATTCATAAGTATAGCTAGTTGATCTACTTTTGTAGTAGAATATTCTTTTTAATAGAAAAGAGGGAACGTATGAATAAAAAATCCATTTATGGTTTGACATTTAATCAATTAATGGAGTGGCTTATAGAACATGGTCAGAAGAAGTCAAGGGCATCACAAGTATGGGAGTGGCTTTACAGGAAGCGTGTAACAGATTTCTCTTCCATGACAGATGTGAATCAAGAATGTTTAAAATTACTTGCCGACCATTTTGTTATTCAAACTTTAAACCAGCATGTGAAGCAGGAATCCGAAGATGGAACGATTAAATTCTTGTTCAAATTAGAGGATGGAAATTTGATTGAAACGGTTATGATGCGGCATAAATATGGCATTTCCGTTTGTGTTACAACACAAGTCGGCTGCAACATCGGCTGCAGTTTTTGTGCGAGTGGATTATTAGCAAAAACTCGGGATTTATCTAGTGGGGAAATTGTAGAACAGATCATGAATGTGCAGCTGCATCTGGATAAAATGGAGCAGGGAGATATGGTGAGCCATGTGGTAGTGATGGGGATTGGCGAGCCATTCGATAATTTTGATAATCTGTTAGACTTCTTAACAGTAATTATGGAGCATAAAGGTCTTGCCATAGCCGGTAGACGAATCACAGTATCGACCAGCGGGCTTGCTCATAAGATTTATGAATTTACGGATACTCAAATACCTGTTAACCTTGCTATTTCTTTACATGCACCAAATGATGAGCTGCGGACTCGTATTATGAAAATAAACAGGGTTATTCCAATTGAAAAATTAATGGAGTCGCTGAGGTATTATCTAGCTAAAACAAACCGCAGGCTGACGATCGAATATATTTTGTTAAAGGATGTAAATGATCATCAGGAACACGCAGAACAACTTGCGGAGTTGTTAAATGATATAAAAGATCGATTATACGTCAATGTCATTCCGTATAATCCTGTTGATGAACATAGTCAATATCAAAGAAGTGAGAAGGAATCAGTACTATCATTTTATGATACGTTGAAAAAGAAAGGCGTAAACTGTAAAATTCGCCAAGAGCATGGGACAGATATTGATGCGGCATGTGGACAATTAAGAAGTAAACAAATGAAAAAATCCGAAGTTTAACTTCAGGCGTTTTGCTCGTAGAACCGTTCTCCGTTTCTGTCGCAGTTTTTAGTAGAAACGAGGGGATGGTTCTATTTCCATAATAAAAGGAAAATTTGGACGAAATAAAGAACCACCCCCGCTAGTTTTCTTTTTTGAAAAAAATTTGCTTTATAGGTAAAAGTTCACACCAATTTCACAATTTTATGTTTTAATTTTAACGATAATGATTCTCAGAATCATTTGTCTTTATTCAGGATGTGGAGTCTGTTTGAATTTGTTAGCATTTTGAATACGACGGTGAATATGAATGAGGCAGGTGATAAATTGCTCGCACAGGAAAGACAGAAAAGGAGAATTGAACGCATGATTCACCCCAAAAGGATATCGCTGCTGTGTTTGATTTTACTTATTCTCATAATTCCGCACGGGGTATATGCTCACGCGCAGCTGGAAGAGGCTAATCCTGCGCCGGAAAGCATTTTAACGATTCCCCCTAAGGAAATTGTTTTGACGTTTAATGAAAGATTGGAGAAGAAACTTTTTTCGATTAAGGTATTCAATGAGAAGGGTGAGCAGGTAAGCAAGAGAGAAACAGAGATGGGCAAAGAACAGAAAACCATCACGCAGGATTTACCACCACTTCCAGAAGGAAACTATGCTATATCTTATCGTGTCTTATCAGGAGATGGTCATCCTATTAAAGGGTCCTATGTCATTTCAGTTGGGGAAGAAACGGTTCCGAGAAGTGATATGAATCAGTTACATAATGGGGAAAATCCATCTATTCTGTATTACACTTTCCAGTCTGTGATCAGAATTCTATATTATCTGGCATTCCTCCTGACTGCGGGCTGGATCATATGGGGAACCGTAAATAAAAGAGAACACAGTGAAATGAGGGTGGCTTATAGACAGAAGGCACGCTATTTACAAACTGCGCTGTTGTTCACAACGATCGGCATGGGATACTATCAATTCGCAGAATTACTCAAAAGCTGGAATGTAGATGAAATTTGGCCTCTTTTAACAGGTACTGCCCTTGGAATATCCTGGCTCCTTTCCATGCTGTTGTCGATTTCGGGTTTTGCGTTGCTACTCCGTTTTACATGGCTAGATCGATTGTGGGTATTCATGATTCTTGCTGTAAAAAGCATCAACGGACACGCGATGGCTTTTGAGCCGCCGATTCTTACTATTACCATCGATATCCTGCATTTATTCGCAGCATCCATCTGGGCGGGAGGCCTTTTCTATATCTTGACTAATTGGAAAAAGCAACGGGAACAGGTTAGACAATTCCTTCCGCTTTTCTCTAAAGCGGCCTTGATTAGTATTCTCGTCTTAATCGGGACTGGGGCAGCCTTCACTTTACTTTTTTTGCCGCAGGTTGACTATTTGCTTGATACGAAATGGGGGATCCTGCTTTTAATCAAAGCTTTCTTTGTTTTATTGGTCATCATAGTTGGCACAATTTTACGTTATTCGATGAAAAAGAGGAAGGAGCATGAAACAGGTGGTCTGCTGAAAATAGATTTTATCATGATGATTGTGATTGTGGTGATTGTCGGTGTTTTTACACACTTAAATCCGCTTCCGCAGAATGAACCGCTAGAGTGGCATGAGCAGGAAAATAACGTTGAATTCACTGCAACGATTTTACCAAAGGTACCAGGAAGCAATCATTTCATGGTTGAGGCCAACTCACTACAAGAGGGATT
>CALGSR010000314.1 GCA_937902115.1 uncultured Bacillus sp.
AGCTATGAATCTGACTATTGCGACATTTATCCCAAGTATAGTAGCATTGTTTACAATGATGAGTAATGTTTATTCTGGTTTTCTCTTAAATAAGCTCGGAAACCATTTAGGAATTTTTGTTATACCAGCTGTTATTTTCATGGTTGTTTGGCCACTTTTTAACTCCAGTTCCTTAATCATATTTTTCATTATCGCAGTTGCTTTAGGCTTAATGGCTGGATTTACACCAACAATTGTCTTTGCGGCAGCTCCTCTTTTGGCAAAAAGGAAGGAAACGATAGGGATAGCAATGTCGATCATTATTATTGGAGAAAACCTAGGGATATTAATCGGTCCTGAGGTTTTTGGAATTCTGCGTCAATGGACTGGTGATTTTACGGCCGGCTTCTGGTCACTGTCTATAGCAAGTATATTCATGCTGATATCATGTATTCAAATTTGGCGTTCTGGTGCATTCGGTGCGACAACTAATTTTAAAATAGCGGCTGAAGAAAATAGCCTGCCGGAAAAAGTTCAATCTTAAATAAACGGGGATCGTCCTGCTTCTAAATTGAGCAGGACCGTCCCGAAAGATTAATAGAAAACAAGAGAATGTTTCTCCTTGCTTTCTTCAAAGGGAGATGTGTAACATTTGCGCAGTTATCTTATCTTAAGTATGTGTATTCTTTATTTAGTGCAATATTTTGTTCAGTTTCAATGGCTGCAAACTGTCGTGGTTATTCTTGCTTTAGCAGCCTTTATTGCGAGTATTTTAAATGCAAGCCGACTTCCGGGAATAATTGGTCTATTGATGATGGGAGTGGGAATTGCAGTTGAGTTGTTTAAGGGGACAGGTTTTGCCGGAATCAGCGAAGGAATTTTCTTAGTTCTCCCTTTACTCAGTTTAATTACACTGGCTCCACTTCTATCGATTCCATTAAAAATTAGTGGTTTTTTCAAATCGATTTCTCGTTTACTGCATCATTTCTTGCATCAGCCCAAAAAAATGTATGCAGGAATCACTGGAACCTTATTCTTTCTTAGTCCTATATTAAATTTAGCCTCTGTGAGAATTATTAATGAGTTCCTGGAGGATTTGAAACTTCCATCTGCTTTTACTGCAAAAAGCTATGTTGTTGGCTTTGCTACTGCAGCCATGTGGTCGCCCTATTTTGCTTCTGTTTCTTTGATGATTCATTATATGCATATTTCTTATGAGGATTTTATTCTATATGGAATCAGCTTTTCAATTCTATCGCTAATCATTGGGAATCTTTTATTTGCTCTGTGGGAAAGAAAACATTCTTTTCAAAACATTTCAGGATCCGTAGTACCTATAGAAAAATCTGACCGACAGCAGCTAATAAAACTGATCCTATTCGTAGCGATTCTAATGGGAACCTGCTTATTGATTGAAAAACTAACCGGTTGGTCCATGATTGTGATCGTTTGTTTAATGGCTGTCGTCGTTCCTCTATTATTTTCCTTGAAGCCTGATAATTGGAAAAGTATGTCCTCCCTTTTAAAAGATTACCGCGACCGCAACGTCCCATTAATGAGCAACGAAACGGTGCTTTTCATGAGTGCAGGGATGCTTGCCTATTCATTAAAGGGAACGACTATCATGAATGGTGTCAGTGATTTTCTTGCTGTACTGGCCAATCAATCCTTTTTCTTATTTGCCTTTGCCCTAATCTTCATTGTTCTTTGTATTACCTATATTGGGATTCATCAAATTGCTGTCATCGGAGCTTTAGCCATGCAGCTAAGCATTGTCGATTTAGGAATTAGTAATTTATCAGTGGCATTGATTCTTCTGCTATCATGGGCGTTGTCCATGTCACTTAGTCCATTCTCAGGACTGAACCTTATGGTTAGCAGGTTTTCTAAGCTTTCAGGAAGGAAAGTCGGCCTCGGCGCCAACGGCCTTCACTCATTTGTCGTTGCCTTTATTAGCATTGCTATTATCTCACTGCTCGCTTAATAAAATAAAGCAACTGAAAAAGAAGCAGGGAAAATCCCCTGCTTCTTACATGTGTTTCACCTTTCCTAGCTCGTATGCTGCGGCTTTTTTTGCTTTTGCCGAAACTGGTCTGTTAATAATAAGGATACTAATAAGAATGAGTATTAAACCGGCAATCAATGATATCGTAAATGGTTCTTTTAAGAAAATCGTACCGATTCCAACAGCGATAAGCGGAACAAGAAAGGTAAATGAACTGACTTTACTCGATTCTCCGGCACTCATTAGTTTATAATAAACAGCTGTTGCTCCAGTTACTCCAAAAACAGCTCCAAATAAGAGAATGGAAATATAGGGAAGATTCCATTCAATTTGGGATACACTTTCAACTCTAAGACCGACTCCGCTTAAAAACAATCCGCCAATCATATTCTGCATCGCAACTAACCACAGACCATGTACCTTACTGCTTGTCTTTTTCACAAATACTGTTCCGATCGCCCAGCCTATCCCTGTTATTAAAGCTAGTAGGATGCCATACAAAGAGACTTGTCCACTTATTCCATCCATGCTTACTACAACGACACCGAGAAAACCGATGATCATTCCGGTCATCTTCTTAAGCGTTAACGATTCCTTCAGCCACATCCACGCAAACAAGACAACGAGCACCGGCTGTAAATAAACAATAATTGAAAATAACCCTGAAGGCAGAAACTGCAGTCCATAGGTTTGTACACCATTAAAAATGATGATATTAAAAAAAGCAGCAATCAAATAAATCGGAAATGTTTTCTTCCATTGCACGCTTCTCCAGGTTGGAAGCAATACAAGCGCTAAAATGACTCCTCCAAGTAATGTTCGCATGCCAGCAAACAAAAATGGAGGTGTGTACTCTAATGCTATTTTATAAATCGGCCAAACTAATCCCCATGTAAGGACAACAAAAGCAATTCCAATCCCCGCTTTTGTTCGTGAAATACTTCCCATACTATTTTGCCCTCCGTAATCTAGCAAACATTTCTTTTACAATATATATAACGCTTATATATTATAAACTATTGTCCAAAAGAGATCACGAAGGGAGCAGTTGCTGAAGTACCCATAAACTTATGTATTCTCTGAAATAAATAGCAGTACTGTTTGTAGAGAACGTTTTATTGTTTTATAGAAATTAATATTGCAAGGATATGTATGTCTCTGCATTCGCAAAAAAACGCGAAGAAAAGGGACAGTTCTCTTACCTTTATCGGGTAAATGAGCAGTTAGTAAACTTGCAAGAGAACCATCCCTTGCATCATTTATAGATTAACTGTCTTTCTTTGTCTTTCACAATTTCCCTTGCTGCCATTTCTACCCGTTTCTTAGTAAACCTTTCTTTCCTTTCTAATAAATCTGAGTTGGATTTGTTCTTCTCCAAAAGTACCTCATCTTCTTCCATCATCCCAAAACAAATTTCACAAATGTCATCAAATTGCGCAAATGACAAACTAGCCACCCTCTTTCAAAATATTAAAGACCATGGGTAAAGGTTTCTCCCCCTCGAAAACAGTTTATGATCGGTATCGTGAACAAATCACATAAATTTTCTATTTAGGAAAATATTATTACTTTAATCTCATAACAAGCAGCACACTTCTACCCCTCTATACATAAGGTATTTTTACATATAGGTGGTAAGAAACCTGCTCCTTCCTTTCGAGAATATGCTTTATTTATATAGTTTTTTGCTGAAATTCGAGACAATCTCCGAACAAAAACAAATCCCCATCATGTTAATCATGATTGGGGACACTAGCCTATATACATATAACTTCTCACCTTCTTTTTCCTTTTCCTCCTCCGCATCCTCTAATAATTGTTCTTGAGTCAGTGGTCTTGACTTAATCACATATCTTTTTTTCATTCTAGTCTTCATCTTTACCGCTGTCTTTTCTTTTCCCAGCATTCCATTACATATTTCATTTATTTCATTAAAATGTGCGAAAGACATACAAACCACCTGCTTTCATATATTGAAAAGAATTCATCTGATTAACCACCTTTAATTAAATTATATGAATCCGATTTCAAACATACACCTTTATTTTTATAACTTTATGTATAACAGTCATATTGCGGACTAGAACCATTTTTCTAAATAAAAACAGGAGAACCATCTAAGTCCTCCTGTCACTATATTCCTTTACAAAATCATTTACTTTTTGCTTAGCTATTAAATTTCTCATAATAAACAATCGATTGTCTCTGTGGCAGCTCCTTTGCCGGGGGTTCTTGTTCCGGGTAACCAAGCCCCAAAATCGCAATAATGCTACGGTCATTTGAGATTAATAGTGCATCACGAACATAGTCTTCTCTTTTCTTAGATTCAACTGCATCTTCGGCATGATAAATGGCACCAAATGCCGCCCCTAACCCTAAATCAGCCGCTGCTAACCATATAAACGCGCTGGCAATTGAGGCATCCTGGAGCCAATATTTACTAATATCAGGCCGTCCAGTAATGACAATTGCCGCAGCAGAACTTCGAAGCCAAGGAACAAATGGTGTAGCTTGAGACAAATGCTGTAATACATCTTGTTCAGTTACCAAAATGAATTCTCTTGAAGGTAAATTATTACCCGCTGGTGCTAAATAACCCGCATTCAATAACGTTTCAAGTTCTTCTTTATGAATAGGTTTATTTAGAAATCTCGTTATTTCCCGCCTTTTTTGTATCGCATCCATTACGTTCATTTTTACCATCACCCTTCTTCATATTCTATCCCTCATGATTAAAATACTACTAATCTTATTGGGATACAATAAAGATATATTAATTTTACATCTTAATGCTGGATTGCAGCAAATAATTCATCATCACTTTATTCACTGCAAAAGTTAATCATGTTCAGCCTACTAGAAGCATAATCTAATTTATGAGAAGTTTATGCATCGAATGGGGTGAAGTTTATTGACTTTGGAGGAAATGAAGCGTGTACTTGGAATATTTGCCATTGTAGGTGGATTCCTGATTGCATTGGTGCAGCTGTGGCTGCAATTTGATCCACATTCATTTGTTGCGGCTTATTTTCATCTCGTTGGACTGGTTTTTACTGCTATAGGCCTGATTGGTCTCTATCTTATTCAGTACAAATCCATCGGAGGGTTTGGATTTTTTAGTTTTGTGCTATTATCGATCAGTTTGTATCTTTGGATCGGCTATCATTGGTTTCAAACATTTGTTTTTCTCGACCTTTTAAAAAGTTTTCCAGGTATGGAAAATTCCGTTCTATCAAGCATGGTTTATGGGAAAAATTTGGCATTATATTCGTTACTATCAAGTATCCTTATTTTTGCAGGGATTTCATTATGGAAAGGAATACTGTCGCGCTGGGGTATGGCTCTACTCTTTCTCGTCCCGTTCATGATATTGATTCCTTACGGATCGATTGCTGCTCATTTATTGGCGGGTACTTCATTTATTTGGTCCGGAATAACCTTATGTAAAAGGAAGGCAGCTGTGGCAGAGACAGAGGCTGAAAATCCCCTTCAAGAACTGCAGCAAAAAAAGCTTGAAGCAAACCAATAAGACGGTTCGCTTCAAGCTTTTTTATTACTAAGTATTGCTTAATTCAAAGCACTAGCTTTTTGCGCCTTTTTCTCCATATCAGCTTCACTTGACTCAGCTTGATTAAGAATTGCCGAAGCAGAGTATTTATCCGCGATTAAAGAAATAGCGATTGCTGCAACCAGTCCTGCAACAGCAAAAACCATGAAGTTCACGAAATTAGGCAATGCCATTGTTAAAAGGAAGCCGCCTAAAATCGGTCCAAGCATCCCTCCTAAACGACCTACACCAGAAGCAATTCCAATTCCTGTGGATCTCATTTCTGATGGATAGTAAGAAGTTACATAGGCTTGAATAAGAACCTGCGCACCCGTTGACGCAGCACCTGCAATAGCTACTAACACGAAAATCAAAGCAGGACTTCCGCCGAAACCTAGTAATGATAAAGCAATTGTACCGGCAATATATGTCGGAATAAGAACGCGTTTTGAACCATATTTCTCACAAAGATTGCTTAGAACAAGAATCCCAACAACCGCTCCGCCTTGAAGAGCAATAAGGAAAGTTAAACTTGAGTTCAGACCATAACCAGCTGCAATCATTAACTTAGGAAGCCATGTGTTTAATCCATATACCATTAATAAAGCACAGAAGAAAGCCAACCAGAATGCCACAGTACTTAACGCACGATTTTCTTTAAACAAACCGACAACAGGAACTTTTGAAACAATTACTTTGTCTTCCACAATCTCAGTGGTTTCCTGAAAAGTTAAAGCAG
>CALGSR010000315.1 GCA_937902115.1 uncultured Bacillus sp.
AGATAAGTTAAGCATTAACCGCTATACAGAAATTGAAAATGTAGATGGTACAGCAGAAATTGTAATAATCATCGTCATAATATCAATAAGCAAAATGACTTCAATCGTTGAAAATGCAAGAATAAAACCGCCAATAACGGGTGAAATCAAAAACTTGGAAGAGGCTGCGATCCCCATCATTCCACTCGCTTTCGCATATTCATCTTCTGTCAGCAAATCCGTGATTGTAGCTTTATACGCAGGGTCTAGGAGTGCAGCGAATGCGGAACTAAATCCGACACAAAGACAGATTTGCCAAACTTGAATTTCTCCCGTAAGCATGAGCAGCAACATCACAATAAGTCCAAACGCAGAAATGCTGTCACCTATAATCATAAGTAGTCTTCGATCAAACCGGTCCGCCAGAACTCCTGTAGCAGGTGCAAATAAAATCATCGGCAGCAAGGCGGCCATTTCTACCAGTGCCACATCTACCGCAGAATGGGTTATTTGCCAGACATACACACCTAGGCCAAAGGCTGTTAATCCGGAACCAATACTGGAAATCAGCTGCCCCATCCAAATGATAATGAACTTTTTAAATCCGGCTTCTTTTTTTACTTCACTCACTTTATGAAATCCCCTCTCTTAAACAATACAACTCCTTTGTTGCAATCTTTACTCCCCTACATTTATTGGCAAAACCACACTGGTTTCCGTTCTAAACATTTGGAAATATTTATCTATTATTAGTGTAAACAAGCCTTCGATTTTCGTTTAGCCTCTAGAGTCTAATTTTAACTAAGACCTGGGATGTATTTTTCAGGTGTGAATGGGACTCATGAAGTTTAACTTTACTCTCCGTTGGAGGAGTTTACGAGGAATTTAATAAATGCCAGATACTATCCAGCCTTTGGATGGTACCTGGCACTTATTATTGGTCGAACTTATTATTGGTCAAACCTATAATGGGTAATCCCCTTACTATTTCTATACCTGCGTCCCATGAACCTATTTTTCTACCCTATTTATTTCGTTTTCGATTTTCTATCTTTCTTCATTTGTCTCTCTTTTTCAATCAAATCAAGCTGCACCATGACTGGATCATGATCACTTGCTCTGCCGGCCATATCTGTAAAATCGGCATTGATATGAAGAATATCTGTTTCTGTGTACTTCGCTAAATCATTGGAAACTAAAATATGGTCGAGTACTTGGGAGTTCCCTTGGAATAGATAAGTGTATCGATCCGCCTTATCCACCGTGTTAATCATATTCGTCATATAATTTCCTTCGTGAATTTTCAAGGTTTCAGAGAATTGGAAATCATTAAAATCCCCAACTGAAACGATGTTGGCTTTTGGATCCTCTTCTTTTATCTCTTCAATAAACTCATAAACCACGTTCGCGATCTTATGACGCTGTGCTTCGCTTCCATAAACAGGTGGCTGAGTGGATCCAAATAACGGAGTATCTCCTGTTTTCGAATTCCAGTGATTCACAATCACAACGACTCTTTCACCACGGAAATCAAATTGAGCGGCTAATGGTTTCCGGCTGTTTTCGAATGCTCTATTAAGCGGATCAATACGCCCTGGATTTAGCGTTAATTTCCCATTTTCTAAATCAACAGGTGTCACAGCATCTCCCTGTGGTATGCCCTTTGTTAATTTGACACGTTTTGGATTATAGAGAAAGCCAACTCGAATATTGGCATTCGGTGCCCCGCCATCAGCATTTACTTCTGGGTCAATATTGACATATTCATATTTGACGCCGCCTGCTTTTTCAATTTCCGCAATTAATCGTTCATAGCTCTCATTTGCTGCTGCGTCCCCTGCTTTTTACCCATTATTATCCTGTACTTCTGTTACACCGATGATGTCAGGGCTTTGCATGTCGACAGCAAAGGCTCTTGCTAGTTTCTGTGCTTTATCATCTGTTGTTTCACTTTTGTTGTTGGAGAAATTCTCTAGATTATAAGAAGCAATCGTTAATTGTTTCGCGTCTTTTACAATACTTGTTTCTTCTGGTTTTGCTTCACCGGACGTGTGCTTGGCTTTCATATATTCATAGTCTGCATAGATTTTATAGTTTTGGAATCCGTAATTGACGACTCCTGTGATCGGTCCGGTAAATTGATCTCCTGTTGCTACTTCAAACGCTCTTGCCTTACTGTTATCAAAAAGCTTGAATTGAATGCGATCCGGATTTGCAGGATTTTTCGTTAGTAACACACCGCCGTGAAGCGTGTCAGTTTCTCTATTTTCTAAAACAGTGATCAAATCGCCATGTTCCTGTGGGGCTACTGCTTTTACATTCCCTGTTTCAACAAGCATCCCTTCAAGACTCTCCCAAAAATCAATGGCATCTTCCTCAGGATCAAATAGAGAAAAACTATCATTATCAATTACTTCTTCTGGCAGGATGTCATCAATCTTAATTGGTGCAGGAAGAGGCTGATTTTCAGCTACTAAAGTTACATCTCCACCGCGGTCGTCACGGGCATTGATTTGCGTAACAGGTAAATCCGTGCTGGTCTTTGTATCATAATAGCCATCAATATGATACTCATCCACAGTGCCATCAACGGCAACAAGATCGCCAATTTCTACGTTAGCTGCTCTATTGCCTGTATAGATAACAATTCCCTCAGATGTCTTTGGATCATTGTCCTTCAATTCATCCGGTGTTTGGATATGAAGATAGTTGCCGCTGCCGATTTTATATTCATACGTTACGATTCCTTCAATATCTTCTACCCTTTTCCCCGTCATTAAGCTTTCATGCCCAGCACCTTGGATATGATGAATTTGCAGTCCTGCTTCTGAATCAAACACAGTGTAGGTAAATGCAGAAACTGTACTGTTTGTAAGTCCTTCCTTTACAGCAATCGCTTTTAATGTCGTATTTTCATTGATTTCAATGGGACCATGATAAACATTGCCCGACGTTGTTGGTTCTGTCCCATCTGATGTATAGTAAATAACCGCTTCCGGTGTATTCGTTGTTAAAATAATCTTTGTTCCTTTTGCAATTGCGCCCTCTTCTGCTGATGCAAAAACAGGCTGAACAACCGTTTCATCTTCAATAATGTCTGCTTGAGAGCGCGGGATGATTTGGTAATCACGATCAAATTGCTGAACAATGCCTGTAATATAATCATAGGTTTTGCCAACTTCAAGACCTAATTCATTATTCTCGTCACGAACAATAAATGAAGTATCTTCGTCTGTAACATGATAGTTCGTCCATCCATTCCCAGTATCCGCTGATAAAATTTGAATCTTTTGCGTCGTTACAAGCTGGGACTCATGAGCTTCATTCACTTCCGCTCCTGTTACAATTTTAGGAGTCGGCGCTCCTGCTTTTTCCACTTTTTGCACAATCGTTGTTCCATCTAATTGCAGTAAACCGCGATAATCAGCTAATGTTCCGGTTAAAGTTACTTCGTCCCCAACAGAAGCATCTAAATTAGCTGGTCGAACGGCGATTCCTCCAGTTGCATCTTGAACATGGAGGGTGTTTTTCAAGTTTGCAGAGACAGTTCCCTTAATCGTCACTATTTCACCTAAAGCCTTTGTACTTGCCTCTCCAATGGAAATGACGTCTCCAGGGTTTTCCGGGTTTTCAGTTGTGGATTTATGGATGCCTAAATTCGAAGAATCGTCTTTAGGTAATGCCTTCCATCCATTTGTCGGATCAAAAGTGTCAAAAATATTCGTATCGCCTGTTACATGCTCGGAGTTTCGTACTAACGTAACATCTTTTAAATTTTCTACTATTGCCCCGGCTTGTCCAATCGAGTCAATGACCGTACCATTCTTCTTTAAAACGATCGCATCGTCCCCATTGAAATTAATGACTGTGGTATTTGCTAAATCGCCTTTGCTTTTGATATCTGCATTGGCATCCTTATGATATAAAACATAGGCTTCCCCGTTTTTTAATATGCCTGATAGATTAAGTCCCTGCGAAGGTGAGACAGCTCCATTTGAGTACAGTTCAAGTGAATAGTTTGATAAATCAATATCAGAGCCTGTACCGTTATACAATTCGATTGCCTTATTAAAACTGCTCCCCTCAATATACTCGGATATCAGCAGTTCTTGAGGACCAGATACTGCTTTGACAGGTGAGGAATAAGCTGCTGGAACGACAATACTTGCGGCTAGACTTGCGGTCAAGAAAGTATTCATTGACTTATTCCATTTTCTTTTGCTCATTTATTAATTCTCCTTTTTATAAAGTAGACTTCCATCAGTGGGGGTTTTTCTCATCCCCCGCTGATGGTTAGTCGCGCTTATCGGGCTTTTACTGGCAGTTGACCCCACCTAGCTTCCTCGCCTTTGTAAACTTAGAATCTTGAGGTGGGGGTCTTACTGCCAGTTAATGCGGGATAAAATTTGAACTATTTTGTCCATAATCGTCACTTCACCCCTATAATTTAGCATTTATTTCTAAATAAAAAGTCACCCTTACAAATTCTTAAAGAAGATTAAACATACCTTAGCGAAAAATTTATTAATTCTATGATAAAGGGTTCTTGAAAGTAGATTTAGTTATTCCATCGAACTATTATGTAGGAAAAATTAGGGAAACAGAAGAACCATCCCCTTGTTTCCGGAAAAATTTTCAAGTGCTGTTTTAGCTAGATTTTATTTGGAGACTATATTACGGATAGGTAATTTTTAACTGAATTGCTAAAAGGAGGGATTGAAGTGTTATTAGTACCGCGTGAAATAGACAAACTGATGATTGTTGTGGCAGCTGATCTAGCGAAAAGAAGACGGGAGCGAGGATTAAAGCTTAACTATCCCGAAGCAGTTGCCTTGCTTACTTATGAAGTGCTAGAAGGTGCAAGAGATGGGAAAACCGTTGCCGAATTAATGGAATTTGGAGCGACGATTTTAACCCGTGATGATGTAATGGAAGGAATAGCCGATATGATTGACGACATTCAAGTGGAAGCTACTTTTCCTGATGGAACGAAGCTTGTTACCGTTCACGACCCAATTCGATAATAGATAAGGAGGTTCTTACATAATGGAGATGGAACCCGGGCAATTATTTTTAAAAGAGGAACCGATTATTTGTAATGAAGGCAGAGACCTCTACATGCTGAAAGTAACGAACACAGGGGATCGCCCTGTACAAGTAGGATCTCACTTTCATTTTTATGAAGTAAATGAGGCCTTGACATTTAACCGGGAGGATGCCTTTGGTAAAAGACTCAATATCCCTGCTGGTGCTGCTGTTCGTTTTGAGCCTGGTGATGAAAAAGAAGTGGAGTTAGTTTCCTATGGGGGAGAACGAAAAGTCTATGGCTTTAACAATAAAACCGATGGATCGCTTGAAAGAGGGTAAGAACAATGAGCTTTAAGATGACGAGAAAACAGTATGCAGAAATGTATGGGCCGACGACTGGGGATTCGATTCGTTTGGCAGATACGAATTTATTCATCCAAATTGAAAAGGATTTAACCACCTATGGTGAAGAGGTTGTTTTCGGCGGGGGTAAGGTGATTCGTGATGGAATGGGACAGCATCCGCTTGTCACACGCGGTGATGGAATTCCGGATGTCGTGATAACAAATGCAGTCATCTTGGATTACACCGGTATCTACAAAGCCGATATTGCGATTCGCGATGGAAAGATTTCAGGTATTGGCAAAGCCGGAAACCCGCTCATCATGGACGGAGTCGATATCGTGATCGGGGCCTCCACGGAGATTATTGCCGGTGAGGGAATGATTGTGACGGCAGGAGGCATTGACACACATGTCCATTTTATTAATCCTGCCCAAGTAGATGTCGCCCTTTCTTCGGGACTTACGACTTTAATTGGCGGTGGGACAGGTCCGACCGCCGGTTCAAGAGCAACAACGGTTACGCCGGGCGAGTGGAATATCCATCGGATGCTGGAAGCGGTTGAAGGACTTCCCATTAATGTAGGTTTAACCGGCAAAGGACAGGCTGCAGCCGAAGCACCATTAGCTGAGCAGGTAAGAGCCGGAGTCATTGGTTTAAAAGTTCATGAAGACTGGGGCGCAACACCGTCGGCCCTTGATCATTCCTTAAAAGTAGCAGACCAATATGACGTACAAGTGTCACTTCATGCCGATACGTTGAATGAAGCGGGATTTGTGGAAAATACGATGGCAGCCCTGAAAGACCGGGTGATTCACATGTATCATACGGAAGGAGCTGGCGGAGGTCATGCGCCAGATTTAATTAAATCGGCAAGTTTCATGAATGTTCTCCCCTCTTCTACCAATCCAACCTTGCCGTATACGGTCAATACGGTTGATGAACATCTTGATATGTTAATGGTCTGCCACCATCTAAATCCATCTGTGCCGGAAGATATCGCTTTTGCCGATTCCAGGATTCGCAAAGAAACGATTGCTGCAGAGGATATTCTGCAAGATATGGGAATTTTCAGTATGACGAGTTCCGATGCCCAGGCAATGGGTCGTATTGGCGAAGTCATCACAAGGACTTGGCAAGTGGCCGACAAAATGAAATTGCAACGGGGTTCATTAGCCGGAGACAGCAAACTATCCGACAATAACCGAGCGAAACGTTATATCGCCAAATTTACAATTAACCCTGCGGTTACGCATGGAATTTCAGATTATGTCGGTTCGATTGAGGTAGGAAAAATTGCCGACCTTGTTCTTTGGTCCCCGGCGTTTTTTGGCGTAAAACCGGAATTAGTTCTGAAAAGTGGATTCATCGTATATGGAATGATGGGAGATGCAAACGCCTCGATTCCAACGCCGCAGCCTGTCATTGCCCGTCCGATGTATGCGGCATATGGAAAGGCTTTGACTAAGAGTTCAATTACATTTGTTTCACAAGCAGCCTATGAAGATAAGGTTCATGAAAAACTTGGATTAGAAA
>CALGSR010000316.1 GCA_937902115.1 uncultured Bacillus sp.
GCTCGGCAGTATTTATGATACCATGATAAGTCCAGTTGACCATATCATCGGAAGACATCATGACCAGTGTACGGATATGCTCATATGAATTTTTTCCATCCTTTCCTACATGCTCATACTGTTGATGATCATTCGTGGCATACACATAAATTCTTCCATTGTATTCTACAGCTGTTGGGTCGGCCGTAAACATAAAATCTAATAATGGATTCGCATTACTAGAGGTAAGTTTCGGCGAAACATTTGCGAATTTTGCCTCCAAATTTTCCTTAACATTTCCCGTTTTACCTGCATTAGTCTGAGCAGCTATGAATTCTATACCTCCCAGAAAAGCCATAACAACGACTGTACTAAACAATACTTTTTTTCTAAACATGCTTTTTTTATTTTATCTAATAAACGTTATTCTAAATTTTTAATTAATTGGATGGATGATTTTGAATATTTTACTTATCGAACTTCCACCAGTTGAAATTGAACAGATCGCCTTGATTGCCTTTAAAAACAAAGTACAGATCGTGAACGCCCTATGTCTTATTTACTTTAGTTGAAACGGTGGTCCAACTTTGTAAGCCTCCTGTATTTTTTTTAACTAACAAAATCCTAATAGTTCTCCGTTGCGACTAAAAATAATATTCTTCTAATTTACCTGGAACAATCTGGCAAAGGTCTCTTGTGTACTTTTATTTAACGAATTCCCAGTAATCAAAATTAAATAACATATAGGGCTCATTGCTTTTAAAAATAAAATATACATTGTGAACGCCTTTGACGTTTTCTACATTCGTTGAGAATTCATTCCAGTTTTCTCATTCACCGGTATAGTAAATATTTAGAGTCCCTATCAATTTTCCATCCAGACCATCAGTGTGAATTTCAATAGTCCCGCCGCTATAACGACTGGCTGCCGTTGCTTTAAACGAAGATGGACCTGTTTTTCCAAAATCTACATCCCGTACTTTTATATAATCACCATTATGAATGGATGTGTTGATTACACCTTTCTCTTTATTTTCGATTGCTTTAACCCCCTTTGAAAAAGCAATAGTTTCAGCTTCTGTTCTTTGATATGGATTTAAAGTCCCCACTCCCTTGACAATGCCGGCATCAGTCATGTTCAATTTTGGAATTGTGCCGTCAGCATTGTAACTGAACTCTTCCACTGCAACCGATCTGCCGTAACTATGACCTCCTGGTAATGCATCATTATGATAGAAGAAAAAAGATTTTCCTTTGTAATCAATAATGCCTGAGTGATTGGTGGTGCTGCCTTTTTCCGTAGGCATTAGTATGCCCTGTTGTTTCCAGGGCCCTGTAATTTTTTTTGAAGTGGAATAACTTATGTTTTCCGGAAATTCTGCAGCATAAATAATATAATATTGCTTATTTCTTTTGTATACCCATGGAGCCTCAGTATATGTTCCTGCAAAAGCTGTTTTATCTTTAATGTCTAAAGCGTGAATTTCTCCATCAATGGAAATCATGTCCTTATTTAATTTTACCCAATAACAAGCTGCATTTCCCCAGAAAAGATAGGCCTGTCCATCATCATCAATAAAGACAGTTGGATCAAGATTATCCCAAAAATGCGGAGCATAGGTAGTCATGCTATTCGTTATAAGCGCCTTGCCTATAGCATCTTTAAAAGGGCCATAATGAGAATCTGAGACTGCTACACCGACTGCTACACCTTGATCATTTTTATTACCAGTGGAAAAATACCAATAGTATTTTCCATTTCTTTCAATAAGTTGTGATGCGCTGGCATCGTTTGTGGACCAGGAAATCTGGCCAATTTTCAAAGGAGCGCCATGATCAGTCCAATTGACCATATCAGTAGTGGTAAAGAGGCGGTACTCACGCATCAAATAACCTCCATGGGGGTCTTTGTGAGCATCGTCCTCATCGTGACCAACATACAAGAAAAGGGTATCTCCAAATACGATTGGAGCCGGATCAGCAGTATATATGGTTTGTATTAGCGGGTTTTGAGCGGTAATTTTATCAGGCACATCTGCATAAATAATGGGATCAGTGGCTTTTTGTGCGTATAAACACGGCACTATAAGCGTGATAATTAAGGTCGTCATCCTTAACCTGTAAATTGCATTTCTCATATTCTCAATTGTTTTTTTATTCTTATCTGATTTTAATTATTTAGTCAATGTATTTATTTAAAACAAGAAAGCGAAAAACCCTAAGCTTACGCTTGAGGAAACACCGTGTTTGTCTTTCATCTCAGCATCAATGCCAACCTGCGCGGCAAACTAATTTTCCTTACCATCGAGCTGAATAAAAAGAGAGCTTTCCGCATATGTACCAAAGCCGCGCTGAAAGCTTTGACCGGCGATAGTCATCACCCTCCCATCAACAGTGCAGTTCTTTTTAGGGCTGCGATAACCTTGTGCAGCTGAGCTGAGATCTGGTTGATCTGATGCCGATGACGCATTAGCCTGAAATATTCCTGCTCCTTTCTTAAAATCGACACTGCGTACTTTGATAAAATCACCATTGTTGATTTTGGTAACATAAACTCCGGCGTTGGTGCTGCGTTCGGTTTCAATTCCCTCCTCCCTGGCGATAGTTTCCGCTTCCTGGCGGATGATGGATTTAAATGTTCAATAGGTTTTACACCTTCGACTGTTCGCGTTATCCGCAGAATGCTCCCATCTTCATTGTACTGGAACTCCTCCAGACAAATGGAACGCGTAAAGCCTCCGCCTCCTGGCAATGCGCCGTTATGATAGAACAAATACGATTTGCCTTTATGGCGAAAGATACTGCGTAGTGCAGTGTTTCAACTTTGCAATCAAAGGGATTCCTATTTTCATAATGCAACGAATTTATCTTTATTAAATAGTTTAAGCAATAAAATAAAAACTAATCACATTATTTTAGTGATGCGCAATGCTGTAAAAGGTTTTTGCGGAAGTTGAATTAAACTTTTTCCGCCAAATTCTCCCTTAGCAGGCGTAATTGCCATATCCCATGCATTGATAATTTCAATTTTATATTTTGAATTTTCGGGTAAATATACAATTTGGCTGCGTGGCTGGTCAGCATTAAAATAGTGCAGAAAATATTCATCTTTAAAAGCAACACATGAATAGGGTACCCAAAATTCCGTATTGATAACTGGCGTTAAATATCCTGGGGCAGATTCAATTATATTTCTTAAAAATTTAATCCTTTCCTGACTTTGTCCCTTGAGAACTCCCCCTTTTGACCACCACAAAATATCTTGCGATTCATATCCCCATTTAACGGGATTTTCAGTAACATAAGTTTCTCCATGCCCAACAAAGCCACCATTTACAACACCACGCCAAAATTTGTCCACCATCTCTTGACCAGTTAAATTCCCCCATGGCCAATTAACATTTCCTTCGTACCGACATTCATCATAAACAATTGGTTTTTTATATTTTGGCCTTAATTCCTTTGCTTTATAAGTGTCTTCATTCTGAATGCTCACATGTGTGATCAAGGGATTTGTGTGGTCATAGAGGTTAGGCCCGTTGTGTATTGAACGCAAATGATTGTATGGATCTTTTTCGGTAAATAACTGAATAAAATGATCCCAGTCGTCTATCTTCTTAAACTTCATATAATCATATTCATTAGCCAGACTCCACCATACGTTTTTATAGGCAGCAAAGCGGGCAATAATATAATTGATATATAAATCATCGGTTTTTCTGTCCATTTTTTGAAACCCCCAACGGTCGTAAGGATGAAAAACAATTAGATCGGCTTCGATGCCAAGTGAATCCAATTGCGCTATCCTTTTCTCAATATTCTGAAAATATACAGGGTTAAATTTCGTGTAATCCCAATCAGTTAAAGGCTTTCCCTCAAAAGGATACAAGAGTGGCTCGTTTTTATTCCAATCGTAGTCTTTAGGGAAAATACACATGCGCATTTTATTGAAATATCCATTAGCAAGGGTTTTCAATGTTAATTGGGCAAGACTATCTCCTTGATGAACCCATCCATAACAGGTGGTACCAAAAGGGTAATATGGTTTATTGTCTGAATAAGCAAAATTAAAAGTATCTTTTACTACTACTTGTCCGTGATTGCTAGCGGTGTTTGAAAAACATTCAAATTTTCCTTTTTTATTATTAAGTGACTTTAAATTGCTTGATGTGATATAAGTCCAGGCACCTGTCGCTTGTGGCATAAAACGGATTTTATATATCCCATTTCCATCATAAAAGCCTGAAACTATTTTTATATTCTCACCATTTGTAAATTTAGCACTTAGTTGTACATCAGTGAACGGATTACCTTTTGAGTCACCATTAAGAACGATCTCATAAATACGCCATTTTTCAACTTTGTTTTGAGCCGAAATACTCAAAAAAGATAAAGAGACTGCCAATAATAGTATTAATCTACGCATAATTGTAATTGTTTAATAAATATCAATCCATATGAGATTCCTTCGGTACGGGCATCTAATTTTTAATATCCGAAATATATCCCAAAGAGACTCCTAGTTCAAAATAGATACAGTTGAGTTCTTCAAAAACATCGTGGTCTGCTTTGGTCAATTTCTTTTTTAGATAACAGATTTCTTTTTTTTGTAAAAAATTATTTTAAGAATTTCCAATAATCAAAATACAGTATATCGGTCTTGGCTTTTCCTTTAAAAACAAAATACAAATCGTGAATTCCTGAAACTTTTTTAACATCAATTGTCTGCAATGCCCATTTGTCATTGCCTCCCGCCATTGGCACATTTACGGTTCCGATTAACTCTCCGTCTTTAGTGTCCAATCGTATCTCCATTGAAACATTTCCGTTGTGCGTTGTGCCGATTCTTGTTGTCAATTTTGAAGCGCCTTTACGGAAATCCACCTCTTTTACTTTGATAAAAGCGTCATTGTATTTTGCCGTAATAAAAGTGCCGGCCACATTATCTTCCATCGACTTCACTCCTTCAGACCAGGCAATGGTTTCAGCTTCCGTTTTGACATAAGGATTTAACGAATTTAAACTCTGTTTAATACCTTCTGTCATATTCATTTGCACGATCGAACCATTTTTATTAAACTTGGCTTCTTCTACACAAACGGAACGGGTAAAACCGCCACCTCCTGGCAATGCACCATTGTGATAGAAAAAATAGCTCTTTCCCTTAAAATCAATTATGCCAGGATGATTGGTAAAAGAACCTCCTTGTGTAGGCATCACGACACCTTGATATTTCCACGGTCCTGTTATACTTTTACTGGTTGAATAACCAATATGTTCCGGTATTGGCCCTGCGGCAAAAAATAAATAATACAGACTATTGCGTTTATACAACCATGGTCCTTCCTCATAAGTGGTAGGTCTTATATCATTTTTTTCTCCTTCGCGTTTACCAAAAGATTCTATAGTATTGGGTATTTCTTTAACTTCACCCGAATAGGATATCATGTCCTCATTCAGTTTTACGTAATACAAGCCGGGATTTCCCCAATACAAATACGCCTGACCATCCTCATCAATAAATGGGGTAGGATCGATATCGTTCCAAGGATGATGATTGATAAGTTTCTTGCCAATAGGGTCTTTAAATGGACCGTAAGGACTATCTGAAACCAAAATGCCTATACCTCCGCCATGCATGGGACAGTATAAATAAAATTTACCATCTCGTTCAATACACTGAACTGCCCAGGCACCATTATCCTGCTTTGCCCAACTAAAATCTTTAAGGGAAGCAACTACTCCGTTATCTGTCCAATTGACCATGTCGGTTGATGTATAAAGCGACCAATTGAGCATTTTAAAGCCCTTGCCATCGGCATTGGCATCGTCTTCATCATGGCTTGTATACAGGTACACTTTACCATTATGCACCATTGGTGCCGGATCTGCCGAATACTTGGTTTGCACAATAGGATTTTGTGCTTCTCCTATGGAACAATTTAAAATAGTTATAAGTGTCGCTATAAGTTTATAGGTATGTTTCATTTTAGATATTTACTTTATTAATATTTAATTCTAAACCAGTCAAAATCAACATGCCCACCGGTATTTTTTGTTGCATAATTAAACAAGCCAAAACGGTACCCCATAAAATGTGGGATGTCATATTTCATTTTCAATATATTTCCAATAGGATTCCACACTTTTCCATCTAAGCTGTACGAGAATTTAGCTTCGTCTTTCCCATTAAGAGCGTAAAGGCTAATAGCTTCATCGTTCATACCGGTAAAATCGCAATCGATTCTGAAGTAAATTTGGTCTTGATCCAATGGAATTCGCTCTACTTCGACAGGCTTATCATTATCAGTAGTGATCATTACTATCGACTTTTGACCCTCGTCAATTTTAACCCCCACTAATCCATACTTTTTTTGTAGAACTGAGAATCCGGCAAAATCGCCATCTTTCATTTTGGAAACATCGAGGGCAACAGAAGCTGAGCAGGTTGGACCAATAGTGCGTTGTGTAAGTGTGTTTCTGGCCTGAAGAAAATCAGTGTCGATTCTTCCTGTTTTGAGGCGCAGGAAACCTTTTCTTTCAGTTACAGACCATAATGAATTATCAGGATTATGATTCCATTGCCAAACTAATGGTAATGCTGCTTGTCCCTTTTTTCGCTTGAATTCATCAGAAGCAACCAAATTCGGAATCAAACCATTACTGGCTGGCAAGTCTAACTTTTCCGGAACTTTACCATTTTCTCCTAATACAGGCCAGCCGTCTTCCCACCTAACAGGAACGAGATATGGAACGCGGCCAACTGCAGCATAATCGCGGAAAAGATAAGAGAACCAGCGTCCATCGGGAGTGTCGATCAGTCCGCCCTGAGCAATTCCTCTATCCTGTAAACCAACTTTTCCTTCCCAGGGACCGTTGATATTATCTGCCCTATGTATAATTACAGTTCGCATTCCACCGCGTGGCGCGCAAATATTAAATAGGTAATATTTTCCATTTACTTTAAATAATTGAGATCCTTCAGCTGCAAGGCCTATTTCTTTTCCTGTTGGTGCGCTGGCGTTTTCGATGAGAACCCTCTCCGGAACGTCTTGTCTAATTCCTGTTAGATCGTCGTTTAATTCAACAATTTTTAGTCTTTCCCCGTCATAAATCAGATATACTTTGCCATCATCATCAAAAAATAAAGAACTGTCATGAAGCGATGGCTTA
>CALGSR010000317.1 GCA_937902115.1 uncultured Bacillus sp.
GGGCTAGAAAATAGAACCTTCTTTTATAAAGGGCATGGGCCAAGCGGTGCGCCCAAATGGCATGAAGCCCCGAATAAGTTAAGATGACTTCTAAATAGCTTCTCGCTGCCGGGTCCTGTTCGAAGATAACCTCGATGTCTTCTTTCAGCTTTTTGAACATTCCTTTCCCTCCAACCTTTCTTTAAGGCAAATAAAAAGCGCCCCTGTCCTCAGACAGAGACGCAAAATATGCGCGGTTCCACTCTGTTTAAGCCTCGATGAAGGCCTCCACTTAAAACCCTGATAACGGACGGGGAAACCGCCTGTGTCTACTAAAAGGTTCAACACAGGGCTCTGAGAGGCATTCAAAAAATGAGAGGCTTAAACCACTTTCAGCCGGCGATGGTTCTCTCTGACAAGGGAAGTCCCTCAAAAGCATCATTTTTTTACTATTTCTCATCAACACTTTTACTACATTGATTTATTTTTACTATATTACATTTTTAGCAAAATGTTAACCAATTATTCGCTGCAAACGTGCTTTAACCTTCTCTTCACCCAAGAGTTCAATCGCCTTCATTAAATCAGGGCCATGTACTTGTCCTGTTACGGCAACACGAATCGGCATAAATAATTTTTTGCCTTTATGTCCGGTTGATTTTTGCACTGCTTTTACCGCTTTTTTAATTTCTTCAGCAGTAAATGCCTCCATTTCGTCGAGCTGAGCCAAGAATGCTGTCATCACTTCAGGTACCTGTTCCTCAGAAATAACCGCCTGCGCTTCTTCATCCATGTGGATTTCTTCATTGAAAAATAGCTCAGACAATTCCACGATTTCGGCACCAAAGCTCATTTTTTCCTGATTAAGAGCAATCAGATCACGAACCCAGTTATCTTCTGCCTCCGTACGGCTTTCTTGAACCAGGCCGGCTTTCACTAAATGAGGCAAGGCCAGTGCTACTACACGATCAAGTTCAACTGCTTTCATATATTGATTATTCATCCATGCAAGCTTCTGCTTGTCAAATAGGGCAGGTGATTTAGATAAACGGCTAGGATCAAAGTTTTCGATAAACTCTTCTTTCGAGAAGATTTCCTCCTCGCCGCCCGGTGACCAGCCTAAGAGGGTGATAAAGTTGAATAATGCTTCAGGAAGATAGCCAAGCTCTTCATATTGTTCAATAAATTGGATGATCGATTCGTCACGTTTACTTAGTTTTTTTCGGCTTTCATTGACAATCAATGTCATATGGCCAAAAATTGGCGCTTCCCAGCCAAGTGCTTCATAGATCATTAATTGCTTCGGTGTATTAGAAATATGGTCGTCTCCCCGTAATACATGAGAAATTTCCATCAAATGGTCATCGATGACAACAGCAAAGTTATAGGTTGGAATCCCATCCTTTTTGACAATCACATGGTCGCCGATGCCGTCGCTTTCAAATGAAACAGACCCTTTTACCATATCGTCAAAAGAGTAGACTTTGCCTCTTGGGACTAGAAAGCGAATGCTCGGCTTTCTGCCTTCCTCTTCAAGTTTCTGTCTCTCTTCTTCTGTCAAATGACGGCATTTACCGGAATACTGTGGAGTTTCTCCTTTTTCCATCTGTTCAGCCCGTTCTTTTTCTAATTCCTCTTCTGTACAATAGCATTTATAGGCTTGTCCATTTTCAATAAGCTGATTGTAATATTTCTCGTAAATATCATTTCTTTCAGACTGGCGGTATGGACCAAAAGGACCTCCAACATCGACACTCTCATCCCAATCGATGCCAAGCCATTTTAAATATTTTAGCTGACTTTGTTCCCCGCCTTCAATATTTCGCTTTTGATCGGTATCTTCAATTCTAACGATAAATTTACCGTTTTGATTCCGGGCAAATAAATAATTAAATAACGCCGTTCTTGCATTCCCTATATGTAAGTGTCCGGTTGGACTGGGTGCATAGCGCACACGAATTTCATTTGTCATTCTAAATGCCTCCAATGTATTAAAAAATTAGCTCTGTTAAACTTGGCTGTTGATTTCCGTTCCAATCAACAAGAAATCCAAAATTAAGATAGACCTTTAACACAGCCTAAAAGTTAAGCCTGCCATTCTAACTACCAATGTCCTATCTTCAATTCATTATTTTACCTTTAAAGCGGTGAAATTAGAATCTCTGGTTTATATTTTTTGTAGCAGCACGACTGCTTGAGCAGTGATTCCCTCTCCCCTGCCAGGGAATCCCAACTTCTCGGTAGTCGATGCCTTTATATTAATGCGCTCTTGTTCTGTCTCCAAGAGACTTGCAATGTTCTGTTTCATTTCTCCGATATACGGAGCCATTTTTGGTTTCTGAGCAATAATTGTACAATCTGCATTGACCAATTGATAACCCTTTTGCTTTACCAGTTCCCAGACAGCCTGAAGCAGTTTACCGGAATCCGCATCTTTAAATTCCGGATCCGTGTCAGGGAAATGACGCCCGATATCGCCTTCGCCAATCGCCCCCAAACAGGCATCAGCAACCGTATGTAATAAAACATCAGCATCAGAATGTCCTAAGAGCCCTTTCTCATATGGAATGGTAATCCCTCCAATGATAAGCGGCCTATTTTCTACTAACTGATGTACATCAAATCCTTGTCCTATACGAAACATTTTCTTAGCTCCTTTTATTCAATCAAATTCGTCCTTTTCCGAATAATCGTTTCAGCAAAGAATAAATCTTCTGGCGTCGTCAGTTTTATATTATCGTAGTTTCCCTCAACAATTATAACATCATGTCCCATTCGTTCCACAAGACTGGCATCATCCGTTCCAAGAAACCCGTCTTTCAGCGCCAGTTCATGAGCTTGCCGCAGCTCATTGACACGAAAGCTTTGAGGGGTTTGCACAGACCATAGGCTGGAACGCTCGACCGTCCCCATTACCTTATTGCCCTCAATCCGCTTCACCGTATCTTTTACAGGCACAGCCAATATAGCTGCCCCATACTGTTCAGCTGCTTCAACTAACCTTTGTATTTGCTCGTGATCAACAAATGGCCTTGCTGCGTCATGAACAAGTACAATGTCTGTGCCATCCTCCAAGATTTCCACCCCGGCATAAACACTGGATTGCCGTTCGCTTCCGCCGCGTACAAGCTTTACTGTCTTCTTAATTGCATATTGAACAAGAAGACCCTCAATTTCCGCTTTTTCATCTTCGTTAACAGCAAGGATCACTCCCTCACACATCTCATCGGATTCAAAAACCTTTAATGTATGAATAAGGATGGGCGTTCCAGCTATCTCCAGTAATAATTTATTTTTCCCCGCTCCCATTCGTTTCCCCTGACCGGCAGCAGGAAGAATGACTTGGTAACCCATAAAGCAAACTCCTATCTGTATTCTTATGTATAAAGCTATTTTAACAATATTCTTTCCAAATGAATAGCCTGCGGAGCGTGCAGAACCATTTTGTTCACAATGGTATTCTGCATACTCCCCAGGCTTTTTTTACTGTTAAGGTAATATAATAGCATGATGTAGTTAGATTGCGTTTATAGTGCCTTTTCAAGCAATTTCGGTTTGGCAAAAATCATTCTGCCGGCTGATGTTTGAAGAACACTTGTGACAATGACATCGATATTTCTGCCAATATAATCGCGGCCATCCTCTACAACAATCATTGTTCCGTCATCGAGATAGGCAACACCTTGATTATATTCTTTTCCATCCTTAATCACTTGAACGTTCATTTCTTCTCCAGGCAGAACGACCGGTTTCACAGCATTTGCCAGGTCATTAATATTAAGAACAGAAACCTTTTGTAATTCACAAACCTTATTCAGATTAAAATCATTCGTTACAACAATTCCATTTGTAATTTTCGCCAGTTTTACTAGCTTACTGTCTACCTCAGGAATATCATCAAAATCACCTTCGTAGATCTCTACTTTAATTTCTAACTCTTTTTGAATCCGGTTTAGGATATCCAATCCTCTGCGACCCCTGTTTCTTTTCAAAACATCAGAGGAATCAGCAATATGCTGCAGCTCAGCTAGAACAAATTGTGGAATCACAATAATCCCTTCGAGAAATCCAGTTTGGCAGATATCAGCAATCCGGCCGTCAATAATGACACTCGTATCGAGAATTTTCCATGTCTTCTGTTTGACCTGTTCCGCTTCTTCTTCGCTTGGTTCACCAGCTTTTTTCTTCTTGCCGGCAAATAATTGCAATAACTCATCCTTTTTCTTAAAACCAACCTGGAATCCGAGATAACCAAATAATAAAGTCAGCAAAATCGGTGCGACCGTATTAATAAATAGTATATCAATTGCATTTAACGCATATCCAATCAGGAAAGCAATTAAGAGACCAAAAGCAAGTCCGACACTGCCAAAAATAATATCTGTAATAGGCACCTTCACCAGGGACTCCTCAATCCATTTAATAAAATGAACCACATGGTCAATCGCCCATAAAGATATAAGATAAAAAATAATTGCTCCAAAAATAACTGATACATATGGATTATTAATTAGAGGAATGTTGTGTAAAGAAAATAATTTTAATAAGTCCGGGATCAAAAATAGCCCCAAGGTCCCCCCTATTATAAGAAAGCATGCTTGCACAATACGTTTTAACATTCCCTCACCTCCTTTTAATCATTATAAACAATTTACAGAAATCAAAACCCTATTTGGAATATTTTTTCCTATTTTTTAATTCAAAGGGTCCGATTTCTGTTGCGATAAAAAAATAGCACATCGTGATACCTAGAATATGTTAAACAGCCCTAAATAACGATAAATAAATAATCAATAACCTCTAGAAATTTCATTAACTCTCAATAGTACAAGGTTAGCATTCTAGAAAGCATCCTGTCAAATGATAAGCCTTTTATTCTACCATAATAATCTATCTAGTTCAATTGTCTTTTTTGACCAAATAGGAATACGGCACTCAATCCGCGCTGTGGATTTTCCTTTTATTCCCTATTATTATCGGTTGGCCCCATCATCTTCCCTATCTTCCCATTGTATGCTGTAACGCCTCTGCCACCGAGGATACCCCAATTAATTCAATTCCAGCAGGAGCTTGCCAACCGCCAAGATTATTCGCAGGCAGGATTACTCGCTCAAAACCAAGCTTGGCTGCTTCCTGTACCCGCTGTTCAATTCGTGAAACTCTTCTTACTTCACCTGTTAAGCCAACTTCCCCAATCATACAATCAGCTGGTCTTGTCGGCTGATCGCGAAAACTGGAGGCAATACTGAGTGCAACTGCCAGGTCTATCGCCGGCTCGTCTAATTTCACTCCACCCGCTACTTTTAGATAGGCATCTTGATTTTGCAGCAGCATCCCGACTCTTTTTTCAAGAACAGCCATTAAGAGCGATACCCGGTTATGATCAATGCCTGTTGCCATTCTGCGCGGGTTTCCAAAACTTGTCGGGGAAATAAGGGCCTGTATTTCAACCAAAATAGGTCTTGTCCCTTCCATTGAAGCACAAACAGTTGAACCGGATGTCCCTTGAGAACGTTCCTCTAAAAATATTTCAGAGGGATTTAATACTTCAGCCAGTCCAATATCCTTCATCTCAAAGATTCCCATTTCATTTGTAGAACCAAAGCGGTTTTTCACCGCTCGTAATATACGATAGGTATGATGCCTTTCCCCTTCAAAATACAAAACAGTATCAACCATATGCTCCAAGAGACGAGGACCGGCAATCGAACCCTCCTTTGTTACATGACCGACAATAAAAATAGCAATTCCTTTCGTTTTAGCAATTCTCATCAATTCCGCCGTGCATTCACGAACCTGCGATACACTTCCCGGCGCTGATGTGACTTCCGGATGAAATATTGTTTGTATCGAATCAATGATTACAAATTCCGGTTTAATTGTTTCAATTGTGCGGCTGATGTCCTCCAAGTCGGTTTCAGCATATACTAACAAATGTTCAGACATTGCCCCTAAGCGATCCGCTCTCAGTTTCGTTTGACGTAATGATTCTTCCCCGGAAATATAAAGGACAGAGTGTTTTTTAAATGCCAGCTGTGAGGATACCTGCAGCAGCAGGGTGGACTTTCCAATCCCGGGATCACCTCCGATTAATACGAGGGAGCCTCTAACAATCCCTCCGCCCAAAACACGGTTCAATTCCTTTGAATCCGTATAAATCCGCGCTTCATTCACTGTTTCAACAGAGGTGATCGGCGTCGGTTTTGAGGCAATTGCACTTTTTTCCGTATGGGCAAATGCACCCTTTCTTCCTGTTGTTTTTTCTACTTCTTCCATCATTTTATTCCACGTGCCGCAGCCAGGACATTTTCCCATCCATTTCGGCGCTTCATAGCCACATTCCTGGCACATAAATTTTGTCTTCCTTTTTGCCATTGTCTCATATCCACATCCTTAAAAACATTTCATTTTAGTATCTGTTAAATAACAGTATATTACATTTTTATAGAAAAAGGATTAGGGGAGAACACCTTTATACTGATGTGTATCTCCCCTAATCCTATGTCATTGATTAATTTTGCAATTGAGATTCTGTTTCGCGTTCGCCTGCACGAACAACAAATTCATCGTTCTCAATATCTATGATTACCTTTTGTCCTGTTAAAACTGTGCCTTTTAACAACTCCTCGGATAAACGGTCCTCAATATGCTTTTGAATCGCTCTGCGAAGCGGTCTTGCCCCGTATTCAGGATCATAGCCCTCATCAGCAATCTTGTTCATTGCCGCATCTGTTAATGAAAGGGTAATATCCTGCTCTGCCAAACGTTTTGTTAATTGACCTGCCATTAATGTAACAATTTCTGTTAAGTGTTTCTTCTCTAATGCATGGAAGACAATAATTTCATCGATACGGTTCAGGAACTCTGGACGGAAGGCCTTCTTCAGTTCTTCGAGAACCTTACCCTTCATATCCTTAAAGTTTTGATCAGAATCCTGGATATTAAATCCGACATATTTATTTCGTTGCAATGCTGATGCACCAACGTTAGAAGTCATAATCAGCACTGTATTGCGGAAATCAACGGTTCTGCCTTTGGAATCCGTTAAACGACCATCTTCTAACACTTGAAGCAGAATATTAAATACATCTGGATGTGCCTTTTCAATTTCATCTAATAATACGACTGAATATGGCTTTCTTCTAACTTTCTCCGTTAATTGACCGCCTTCTTCATAACCTACATAGCCCGGAGGCGAACCAACAAGTCTTGAAGTTGAATGTTTCTCCATGTATTCAGACATATCGATACGAATCATCGCATCTTCATCACCAAACATTGCCTCTGCCAAAGCACGTGCAAGTTCCGTTTTACCGACACCGGTTGGTCCTAGGAAAACAAATGAGCCGATTGGACGTTTCGGATCCTTCAAGCCGGCATGTGCACGTCTTACAGCCTTCGAAATAGCTTTAACGGCTTCCTCTTGTCCGATGACACGATTATGCAGAATTTCCTCCAGATTCAACAGCTTTTGTGTTTCAGTCTGTGTAAGCTTGGATACAGGAATTCCTGTCCAGCTAGATACAACGCTGGCAATATCCTCTACTGTTACTTCACTGTTCTCCTGGCCTTGTTTTTCCTTCCAGGCCTTCTTCGTTTCCTCCAGCTGTTCACGAAGTCGCTGTTCAGAATCTCTTAATGAAGCAGCCTTTTCAAATGCCTGGCTTTGGACAGCTGCATCTTTTTCTTTTCTTACTTCCTCCAGCTTCACCTCAAGCTCTTTTAAGTTTGGCGGAGTTGTGTAGGAACGAAGGCGTACTTTAGAGCCTGCTTCATCAATTAAATCGATCGCTTTATCCGGAAGGAAGCGGTCTGAAATATAGCGGTCAGATAATTTAACAGCTGCATCAATCGCTTCATCTGTAATCGATACTCGATGATGGGCTTCATAGCGATCACGCAGGCCTTTAAGAATTTGTACGGATTCTTCAGCCGTCGGTTCATCTACCCGGATTGGCTGGAATCGTCTTTCAAGTGCAGCGTCTTTTTCAATGTATTTACGGTATTCATCTAATGTTGTAGCTCCGATACATTGCAGTTCGCCGCGTGCCAACGATGGTTTTAAAATATTCGATGCATCGATGGCCCCTTCAGCACCGCCGGCACCGATTAATGTGTGAAGCTCATCAATGAATAAAATAATGTTTCCGGCCTGGCGGATTTCATCCATTACCTTTTTCAAACGATCTTCAAATTCACCACGGTATTTTGTACCGGCTACAACAGTACCCATATCGAGTGTCATTACCCGCTTATCACGAAGTATTTCAGGAACTTCATTATTCACAATTTGCTGGGCAAGGCCTTCTGCTATCGCTGTTTTACCAACACCAGGTTCACCTATTAATACTGGGTTATTCTTTGTTCGGCGGCTCAATACCTCAATAACACGCTGAATTTCCTTGCTGCGCCCTATTACAGGATCAAGACTTCCTTCCCTTGCGATAACAGTTAAGTCGCGCGCCAGACTGTCAAGAGTAGGCGTATTCGCACTTGCTGAAGAAGCGCCTTGATGTGAACCAGAATCATTACTTCCTAAAAGCTGCAGTACCTGTTGGCGTGCTTTATTTAAGCTGACTCCCAGGTTATTTAATACCCGTGCTGCGACTCCTTCTCCTTCACGAATTAGTCCAAGGAGGATATGTTCTGTTCCAACATAGGAGTGTCCAAGCTTACGAGCTTCATCCATCGAAAGCTCCGTAACCTTCTTTGCTCGGGGTGTATAATGAATCGAGCCGGCAACATCTGAGCCTCTGCCGATTAAATCTTCAACTTCCTTCTGAATTTTTTCAGAACTTAGCCCTAATGCATATAAAGCTTTTGCAGCTATTCCTTCACCTTCTCGCACAAGACCCAATAATATATGTTCTGTTCCAATATTATTATGGCCTAAGCGAATCGCTTCCTCTTGAGCTAAAGCAAGCACCTTTTGCGCTCTTTCTGTAAAACGTCCAAACATCATGTCCACTTCCTCCCTACTCTTTAGTTTTCCATTTTCATTCTTTCTCTGATTAATGCCGCCCGGCGAATATCCCGTTCATCCGGTCTTAATGGACCCCCGGAATACTGCTGTAAAAATCCGGGCTGAGTAACTACCATTAATTCTGTTAATATATTACGGGAGATATTTTCAATATATCCCATATCAATACCAAGCCTTACATCGGATAAGCAGCTGGCTGCCTCCTTAGATTCAATGATTCTGCTGTGCGCCAGTACTCCAAAGGAACGCCAAACTCTATTCTCTAACTGAATACCGGACGTCTTTCTCAAAGCTTCACGGGAATTTCTTTCCTGTGCAATAATCTGACTGACTACACTTATTAGATCCTCAATAATTTCTATTTCAGACTTGCCAAGTGTTATCTGATTTGAGACTTGAAAGATATTACCTAAAGCTTCGCTGCCTTCACCGTAAATTCCTCTAACAACTAATCCCAATTGATTAATTGCCGGAATAATTCGGTTCATTTGCTGAGTCAATACCAGTCCCGGAAGATGCATCATAACCGATGCCCTAAGTCCGGTACCAACATTTGTCGGGCAGCTTGTTAAATAACCAGCGGTTTCATCATAAGCATAGTCTACATAATCTTCAATCCAATCGTCTATTTCATTGGCCATTTCCAACGCTTCTTTTATTTGAAACCCTGGAAATAGAACTTGAATTCGAATGTGATCCTCTTCATTAATCATTATCGTTACTTTTTCTTTAGTGTCACAAACAAATACCTTAAAACCTAATGCTTCTAAATTATTATGCATGTAGACTTGTATAGGTCGGGGTTTATCTCCTTCGGACTTTGTTTCAATGAAAAATAATTTTCCAAATTTAAGGAAAACCAACCTATCAGGCAACCCTTTTATGTGT
>CALGSR010000318.1 GCA_937902115.1 uncultured Bacillus sp.
GGATTGATTTTTTTCATTTACAACTTTAAAACCGTTATAATTGAATTTCTTTCAAGATCCCAAAGTTCAATTTGGCCATTTTCATAAACTGCATAGGAGCTTGAACCATCTTTTGGAATTGTTGTGCTGCCGGGATTCAGAATGATAATCCCCTCTTTTTCTTCAAGCACTTTCACATGTGTGTGGCCGGAAACGACCACCTGGCAGCCGAGCTCTTTTGCCTTCTCGATTCGTTCCTTTTCTGTTTCTTCATAGCCATGCACAAGATAAAAGCGATGATTATCAAAGGTCATCACCTTTGATTTATTGGAAATATCCTGCCCCGTTACCATCTCATCAACGTCGGCATCGCAATTGCCGCGGACATAAACAATATCTGTTCGTCCTTTGAGAAATTCAGCCAATTTTTTCGGCTGGTACGTTTCTGGAATGTCATTTCGCGGACCATGATAAAGTACATCCCCTAAATGGCAAATTTGCTCGGAGCCTTTTAGCAAATTCAGAGCTTGAACTGTATTTTCGTATCCTCCATGTGTATCACTAATAAATCCTACTTTCATTTTTAATCATTCCTTTGCAAATCAACGGTCACCCGCTGGAGTTTTACAAAAAAGTATAACATATTTCATGATAGTTGATTCCTTACTTAATTTATCGAGAATACGGATTGATTCAAATGGAGATATTACCTAGTAACAATTCGCATTGTTATGTTAACCCTAAAGGTTAGGTGATATTGTATGGGTTTTTTCAAAAAACTATTTGGTAGTTCAACGAACAAGGAGGAAGAATCAGTGGCTAATTTAAACATCGGGATTATTTTAGGAAGTACTCGTCAAGGTCGGGTTAGCCCGCAAGTAGGCGATTGGGTGAAATCAATTGCAGACAAACGCGGAGATGCAAATTATGAAATCGTCGATCTTGCCAATTTTAACTTGCCATTTCTGGGAACAACGGATGGCTCTGAACCGGGAATTGCACAATGGAATGAAAAAATCGGCAGCTTAGATGGATTTATCTTCATTGCTCAAGAATACAACCACAGTATTCCAGGAGCATTAAAAAATGCACTTGATATGGCCCGCGAAGCCTGGTTTAACAAAGCGGCTGGAATCGTCAGCTACGGTTCAGTCGGTGGTGCGCGTGCTGCTGAACATTTACGTGGTATTCTTTCCGAACAGGCCGTTGCCCATGTTCGGACACACCCGGCGTTATCTTTATTTACTGATTTTGAGAATGGTCAAACGTTTAAACCAGCGGCCATGCATGAGGGAACCGTGAACGAAATGTTGGAACAACTTACCTTATGGGCTGGTGCTCTTAAAACAGTGCGCTAAAAAAATGAAGCCTGCATTTTTTTATGGTGCAGGCTTCATTTTTTTGAAATGGAGATGATCAGTATATAGAGACTTGAATGTGACTCCAAGCTATGTCAAAGTCATCTCTTGACTGACCTGCTGCTGAACGAAACGATGGCAATCCAACACAATTTGCTCCTTGTCATTGTCCATTGTTGCTACATGATAGGAGTATTTTAAAAGCACTTTTCCCTTTATTTTTGACCAATATTTTTCATAATACAATCCGTATTCTCATTGGAAACTTCTCTTCCATTATTCCCCCCTTTTTGTCTTCCCTAATTTTTCGTACGAGCGGTATGTATTTCACGTTCTATCATTTGACTTTTCCGTATTCCCTCGTATATTGAAGACCAAGACAGCTTCGAAAAACAAATCGGGACTCCTTGTTCCTGGGCCCTTCTTTTAATGACACCTGAGAGATTGTGATTAATATAATCCGTGATCACTAAAATCAAATCTACATTCCTTGGAATCTCTTTTTGCACCATTCGGCTTTTACGTCCATTTACATGAATCACTTCCTTAAACCGTTCCTAAAAACATAGACATCAGTGTACAAACACAAATATTCTATGTTGATC
>CALGSR010000319.1 GCA_937902115.1 uncultured Bacillus sp.
TCGTTTTGCTTGTAATGATTGCAGTTGTGATAACCCCAGGCTTACATGGTGTATCATCGGCGAAATCTGTTGTTGCAACACAACCTGTGGAGACGGGTAAGACGATTGAGGTTGAATTGTACGATGATTACTTTGATCCGAAAGACATCACAATTCCCAATGGAAAAACAACAACCATATTATTGAAGAATAAAGGTAAAAGAGAACACACCTTCACAGTGAAAGAACTCGGAATTGATGCCGAAGTTCAGCCGGGTCAAGAAAAAGACCTTACCGTGAAACCGAATAAGTCCGGTACATATGAATTGATCTGCCGATATCATTTCCGAAGAGGCATGGTTGGAAAAGTAATAGTCAATTAACAAATAAGTCAAATGGAGCCCTGTTTTTTAAAATGGGAACGGCAGCTTACTATCGTCAATCTAATTAAATAAACGGGCGAGAAAATGAAACAATTATGGGCTGTTAAAATCTTAGCAGTCCATTTTTTTGTCTTTAATTAAGGATGGGTTATTAATTGAATCCATACTAATTTATCGAATGTTAAAAAATTTAGCAAGATAATAATGGTATAATTCTACTTATCATACATTTTTAGGGGGAGAAAAATGAAAGCAATTAAAGTAACAGAGTTCGGCGGACCTGAAAAATTAGTCTATACAGATGTTGAGGATGTAATAGCAGGCAAGGGAGAAGTATGTGTTCGTTTATACGCGGCGGGTGTGAATCCGGCTGATGTCTATACATTAACAGGTACATATGCGACTATCCCTCAGCTGCCTTATACCCCAGGGGTAGACGGTGCAGGGATAGTGGAAGCGATTGGAGAAGAAGTCTCAAATGTACGTGTTGGTGATCGAGTATTTATTGCGACCTTAGCAGGAAGTTATAGTACGGGTACGTTTGCTCAAAAAGTAGTATGTGATAAAACGAACGTTTATCCTTTACCAGACGATGTATCCTTTGAACAAGGTGCAGCATTAGGAATACCGGCATTGACTGCCTATCGTGCATTATTTCAACGTGCAAACTTGTTACCTGGTCAAATCGTTCTTATTCATGGAGCTAGTGGCGGAGTTGGATTACAGGCTGTACAAATGGCAAAAGCCCATGGTGCTAAAGTGATTGGAACAGCAAGTAAGCCAGAGGGTAAAAAAATGGTTGAGCAAGCTGGTGCAGACTTTGTCATTGATCATGTGAAAGAAGCAACGATTAAAGATGTGCTAGCCTTAACAGATGGCAATGGACCTGATGTAATTATTGAGTTTTTAGCAAATAGGAATTTAGAAACAGATTTAAAGCTGATTGCACCATTTGGTAAAATGGTCGTGATTGGAAATCGAGGGTCAATAGAAATCAATCCACGACTTGCGATGCAGAAGGAATGTGATATTTTAGGCATGGCTCTTTGGAACGCACGGGAAGATGAACGCGAAGAAAGTATTCACGGTGTTATTGGTATGCTAACAAGCGGTGCGCTTCGTCCGATTATTGGTACAACTTTGCCATTACAGCAAGCGTCGCAGGGCTTTGAACAGGTAGCAAAAAGTAGTGGAAATGGTAAAATCGTTTTAAGTATTGACTAATTATTCTATATAATTATAAGCACTTATTCTATATCTTTTAGTGTTTGGCAGCGAGTAGAGTTTTGGAGATCGATTCTCCAAGGCTTTTTTATTATCCTCCGTTTTCCCGGACTTAAGGCCAGATTCGGACAATCTCGAGTTAAATATGTTTTCCATGTAATCGCTCCTCTCTTTTTTGCACAAATAATCGATAGAATATTTACTTTTTAAAACAATTCACAATATTGTCATTTTTATTTCATACCGACTTTTTCTTTGTTTATTATTATCATTACGATGTTTACATTTAATAACAAAATGTTATTAGAGCTTTCGTAATAATATTTTGAAAAATGAGGTGGTGATGATGTTGTTCACATGAAGGGATTGACAGAAATAGTAGGTAAAATCAAGGCTCAAATAGCGCTAATAAAAATCACGTTGATAGGATTTTTGCTGCGGTATTTTACTTACACTGTTGTTTATTTGTATCCATAACAAGTGGATTACATATGTAACCACAAACTTAATCTCATTTATCATAGAGGAGGGAACGAGCATGAATTTTCCAGTTGTGGAATTTCCATGGTTGGGTAACGGTTCAGTTATAGCAATCATCGCCATTATTCACGTTATTATCAGCCATGGTGTGGCTATTGGAATTACAACACTAATGGTTTCCATCGAGCATCGAGCGATTCATACAAAGAACGAACAATTGGAGCAAATAGCAAGAAAGATCAGTAAATGGGTTCTGATCTTGACAACCACAGTAGGGGCCATGACAGGAGTTGGAATCTGGTTTTCAACAACCGTCATTCAACCTGAATCCATTGGCTCATTGTTACGCATCTTTTTCTGGGCTTGGTTTTTAGAATGGATTGTTTTCGTCACGGAGGTTGTCCTTTTAATTGTTTATTATTATACATGGGATAAATGGCAGGGTGCCAAGAAGGTTATTCATAATCGAATCGGAATTGCACTGGCCATTTTTTCTTGGATTACAGCCGCTATCATTACCGGTATTTTATCAGCCAAACTCACACCCGGCCGCTGGACGGAAACGATGTCTTTTTGGAATGCTTTCTTTAATCCGACTTACTTGCCATCACTCGGATTCCGAACGTTTATTGCGATTATACTCGGTGTAGCGTTGCTGTCATTTCCTGTCAAATTTTCCGTGTGCTTGGCTTTTGGACCGCGATTTCATTGCCAGGTCTATTAATTACTGGGCTATGGTATTTGCAAAGTGTTCCGCAAGAAGCTTATGACATGATTGTTTGGTCAACGGGAATGACGAAAGATACTTTTACCCTGTTGAATATCCTTGGCCTTACCGCCTTTGTCATTTTTGCTTTCTGGATGGTGAAAAGGCCTAAAAAGCTGCCGCTCCTCTTATCATTCGTAATTTTTGGAACGTCCATGGCCTTCATTGCAGAATTTGAAGCGGTCCGTGAATCCGTACGAAAACCCTTTATCATTTACGATTATATGTATGCCAACGGAGTTCTGGCAAAAGATGAAGAGTTGTACCGTGAAGAAGGATACTTGAAGAATTCTACCTTTGCATCTGTCAAAGAGGTGACAGCGGACAATCGCGAAGAAGCGGGAATGGAGCTGTACAAAGGGCAGTGTATGACGTGCCATACAGTAGATGGCTGGAGAGACAAGCGCGCTTTCTCAAACAGGCTGAATGGTTGGAATGAGGAAAGCCTTGCGTCATACATTGAAACTCTCCATGAAACAAGGCCGTTCATGCCGCCATTTGTCGGTACGGAAGAGGAGAAGCAAGCCCTTGCCCATTATCTAATTAAAGTGACTAAACAAGAGCCGATCGTTGCGGCATCGGAGGGAAAATAACATGAACATGATGTATCTATTTTCCATCATCCCTAATGATATGGAGTTGGGGATTCCTGGAAACCTTGGATTCTTTGAATTTTTAATCGTTTTCAGTTTCTTGGTCCATATCCTCGTGGTGAATATTACCGTTGGTTCATCTACCCTTGCTGTATTTCAAGAAATCAAAGGAATCAGGAAGAAGGACCAGTTGTTTGATGCTTTTGCTTTTCAATTGGCAAATCATGCATCGGTATTAAAAAGTATTGCTGTTGTCATGGGTGTTGCGCCATTGCTGCTGATAAGCGTCATCTATACACAGTATTTCTACCCGGCAACGATTTTAATCGGAAAAATGTGGCTCTCACTTATCATCATTTTAATTGCCGCCTTCCTGATCCTTTACGCATACAAGTTTTTATGGAAAAGAATGGCTGACGGTCGGAATAAAGTGTTTCATATTGCCATTGGTGCCATTGGTAGTCTGATTTTACTCTTTGTTCCATTGATTTTTATTGTTAATGTTGTTTCAATGCTTTATCCGGAAATGTGGGAAGGGTCGAAAGGGTTCTTTCATGGCCTATTCTATTACCCGCAAATATGGCAAAGATATTTCCATTTTGTGTTGGCAAGCTTTGGCGTGACAGGCATTTATCTCTATTTTTGGAATGGTCGCTTACTGAATAAGTTGAACAAGAAAGAATTGGACCGAAAACTGAGTAAACAAATGGAAATAGTATATAAATACGGAAAAAAATTGGGTATACAAGTGGCGATTATAACAACATTGCTGCAATTGGTGTTTGGTACGATTCTGCTGATGAGCTTTGAACGTTCTATCATGCTGCTTTACATGGGAGATGACATCTTACTCACCACTCTGTTGGTTTTATCTATTTTTCTAACGCTAACGATGGCCTTTTTCCTGTATCAGCTGCAACGGCATGATGTCAAACGCTATTTTGTTCTGGCGCTCTCATCCTTTCTTCTTGTACTCAGCCTGATGGGGTGGATGCGACATGAATTAAGAGAATCTCATCTGGAGCCATATCTCGAAGAAAATCCTCGGACTGTGCAAACTGTAGAGCAGCCCTAAAGGATGCCCTTACCTAAAAAAGAAAAGGATCGATAATATAGGATAGGAAGAGCTTTGGGGATAGCTTCCCAAGGCTTTTCTTACTTTCTACCGTTTTCCCCACCACTTTCCCCGCATTTTCATCTTTTGTCCTTTCCACTTTCAACGAAAGTCAAGACACAAAACATTCACAAATCCATAAGGGGTCTTTTGTACCATCCTCTGTATACAAAGAGTGAAAGGATGGTGCAATGAGATGAAATTAAAATCAGAGGTCGTGGAAAAATTAGAGGCTTTTTCTCTGTTTGAATCGGAAACAGAATTTGAGCAGCATATGGAAGGGTGGCTGCAGCAGGTTCGGCATGACTTGTCCAGGGGAGAAATGATGGCCCTACAGATGCTGATGCAGTTTTCCAAAACGGTACCGGGAGTTTGTCATGAGGAAATCGGCCACATGCTTGAAGCGATTCGGAAAGAGGTTGACTGTCTCGGAATCAGCCGGGCTACTTTTAAAAGAATGAGAAGAAAAGCAAATGCCCTAGGAATTTTTTCTGTCTATGAAACAGCAAGAAAGGATGGATCCCGGGATTGTAACCTTTATGTGTTTCATCATTATCCACACTTTATCTAATCGGCATTCCTGCGGATTTGGGTGACTCACTTACCACTTCTGTGACCTATGGAATGAGTCGGGCAAATCCGCTTTGGACAGTACAAACACAATAGGAGGGAAATAAGCATGAGTAAACTATTAATTCAAGATAACCCGATTATGATTCTGCCAACTTTAGCTATAAAAATTGGACTCAATGAATCCATCATATTACAGCAAGTCCATTATTGGCTGTTAACAAGCAAACATGATAAGGATGGGAAAAGATGGGTCTACAATACATATAAGGATTGGCAAGAGCAAATGCCTTTTTGGTCAGAAAAAACGATAAAACGGACGATCAAGTCTCTTGAGGACCAGGGGTTTTTACTTTCAGGAAACTATAATTCTTTAAAACTGGACAAAACGAAGTGGTACACCATTGATTATGAAAAACTTGCCGAAATAGAGGACGATGGACAGGACTTTATAGTCTCTCCATTGGGACAAACTGGCACGTCTAGGGTGACAGTTTGTCCCAACGAAGGGGACAATTTGGGCCAAGCAATACCAGAGATTACTTCAGAGAGTTCTTCAAAGAATTCAACAAAGAAAGAGATCCCTTTTTCTGAAATCATTTCGTACTTGAACAAGAAAACCAATTCAAACTTCAGAGCCACGACGAAGAAAACGAAGGAGCTGATTACAGCACGTTGGAACGAAGGCTTTGTGCTCGAGGATTTTACAAGAGTGATTGATTTAAAGACAGACGAGTGGCTTCATGACCATAAGTGGAATAAGTATCTTCGGCCTGAAACGTTGTTTGGCAGCAAGTTTGAAGCTTATTGTAATCAGAAATCAGGCGGGAAGACGTATTGTGAGGAGGATTTCAACCTTGATGACTAAGCGGGAGGTTTTTCAAATTCTAAAACTTATTGGGCTGTATTATGATTCCTTTGAAATCAACCAGGAAAAGGTGGATGAATGGTATCTTATGTTGAAAAAACAAACCTTCAGCACATTGCAAAAGCATGTGAGGGAACATGCGACCCTCTCAGCCTACCCGCCAAAAATTTCCGAACTGATTCGCAAGCCTGCATTTGGTGCACGGGACATCCCTAATGCGGAAGAGACACGGGTATTTTTATATCGTCAAGAGCCGCGTGCCAGTGAGGAAACGGTACAGAAGTCGCTGGCCCAAATTAGAGATATTCTCGGCATAGAGCGAGGTGAACACTGATGGAAAGAAACCCATACTATTCTCTTGAGGCAGAAGAAGCCGTCATTGGTTCCCTATTGCTTGAAGGAGATTTAATCAAAGACTGCAGTCTGCTATCGGAGCACTTTTATTCTAGCAAACTTAAGTTTATTTATCTGCTGATGCTACGCCTTGAGGAGAAAGAAAAGCCCATCGACATGGTATCTGTTGTCGATGAAGCAGGACCTGAGAATTGGCTGAAAATGGGCGGAGGCAGTTATTTATCCGAACTATCCGGCAGTGTGCCAACAACCGTCAACTTTCACTATTACGAGGAAATTGTAAAAAAATATTATCAAAAAAGAAAAACAATCGAAATTGCGCATCGGATGAAAAAAGAAAGTGTCCATGGGGACGTTGAAGCTATTCTGCATGAAGGAATTCACGACCTGCAGCTGGTGGAGGAAAAGTTTGCCGCTGAGGATCTTGGGGAAATCAGAGAGACGCTGCAGGATGTCTATCTCGAATGTGAAACGGATAGGGGAGATTTCAGCGGCATTCCTTCAGGCTTCGCTTCGCTAGATGGGCTGACTGGAGGCTTTCAAGATTCCGATTTCATCGTCATTGGTGCTCGCCCAAGTGTCGGGAAAACAGCCTTTGCGCTAAATATTGCACTGGAGGCAGCAAAAAGTGAGGTGGCGGTTATTTTTTCTTTGGAAATGGCGAAAAAGCAGCTCCTCAAAAGGGCTGTGAGCCAGATTGGTGAAGTAGATTCGGTTAAATTACGCAACCCGTATCGGTTATTTCAAGAAAAGGATTGGGATGCCATGCAGCAGGCCATTGGTGCGCTATCAAGCTTGGAGCTACATATTTTTGATAAGGGTGGGATGGATATTCCGTTTATTTGGACCCATCTTCGGAAGCTGCGAAGGAACTATGGCGAAGAAAAAAGAATGCTCGTGATCATCGATTATTTGCAATTAATTTCAGGAGATATGCGTTTGAAAGGAAATCGCCAGGCCGAGATTAGTGAAATCAGCCGTGCCTTAAAGCAAATGGCGAAGGAGCTCAATGTCGTCGTGATTGCTTTGTCCCAACTAAGCCGGGCAGTCGAAAGCCGCCAGGATAAACGCCCGATGCTGTCCGACCTTCGTGAAAGCGGTCAAATTGAACAAGATGCCGACCTGATCGCCTTTCTTTACCGCGATGATTATTATGACAAGCAATCCGAGCAAGCCAATCAAATCGAGGTCATCCTCGCCAAGCAGCGAAACGGTCCCGTGGGCACAATTCACCTTGCCTTTCAGAAGGAATTTGGCAGGTTCCGGGAGCTGGAGGTTGTGTCCTAACAGACCTATTATCACAGGAGTCCATGTGTTAGGCGGGTCCTCCGACGATAAAAATGTCCTTCATTAGGGGTAAAAAGGACAAAAACAGGTCAATCGGCCAGGAAAATGTTCTTCATCGGGGGTATGAAAGACAAAACCAGGTCAACCAGCATGGAAAATGTCCTTCATCAGGGGAATGAAGGACCAACTCTAGATTGACCCCCAGATCCAGAACAGAAGTATGGCTTAAGACTTATTTAAGTAGATGAATTTGCCTATTGATAAAATGTCTATGAATCTCCTAATAAGTTGTGTTTTGTCTTCTATTAAATCCCCCGAAAGGAAGTATCCCCATGACAAAAGAATACCTCGATTTGAAAATGGACTTTATGTTCAAACAATTATTTGGCCATCCAAGCAGAAAATCAATTACCATTGCATTCCTGAATGACTTACTCCATCGACAAGGTGACGATCGCATAGTCGATGTTCACTATGAAAATACGGAGTTAATAAAAGATGAATTAAAAGGAAAAACAAGCAGGCTTGATGTGTTGGTATATACTTCAAGCGGTGAAAGAATTAATGTGGAAATTAAATTAATCAATCAACATGACATGCCGAACCGAACACTTTATTATTGGGCTAAATTATATTCCTCCCCATTAAGGGCCGGACAGAATTATTCGCAACTAACCTCAACCATTATGGTCTCTATTCTAAATTACCCATTATTTCCGCACGAAACTGACAGCTTCCATAATGTGTTTCATCTTCTTGAAGATACGGAGAAATTCTTATGGAGCCCGCAAATAGAATTCCATTCATTAGATCTATCTCAATTCATGGTAAAATGGAAAAAGTATAGAAAAGAAATGAGGGCAAATCCGCCAGCAGAATATCCATGGCTTATTATGTTAAATGCAGCAGATTATAATAATAAAACGATTGAAGACGAAATGATTCATGAATTGGAGGAATGGGCGATGAATGAACAGGAAGTACGAGAGGCTTTAATCGAATGGGAAACCTTGAGCGCTAATAAGGAAAATAAGGTATTGTATGAGGCGAGATTAAAGTATTTGCGGGATCAGTTAACAAATCTTGTTGGAGAACGTAAGGCTGGAAATGAGGAAGCAACAAGAAAAATTGCTCTAGAAATGCAAAAGGACGGGGTATCTATTGATATCATTGAGAAATATACAATGCTTGATGGTAATGAAATCGAAGAATTAAAGAAGAGTTTGTAGATCATTAAGGTTAGTGATGGTTATTCAATCTATATGGTCCAATTTAAGCGTCCTTTTTGAGAAAAGGATGCTTAAATTTATCATTCTATTCCTTTAAAATCCTCGTAACATCAACATATTAATTATAGATGTTAGTTTGGCTCGAAGTGCTAATCCCCATTGGCATACAATCCTTCACAAAATAATGGTTAAATAATGCTAAGAATAAAATTGTGAAATGCGTGAACGAGAACAACAACCCATAAGGAACCCGTCTTTTTAAAAATAAACCCAAAAAGTAATCCAATGAAAAAAACATAAATATGACTGCCAAATTGAAAGATGATATCATTATAAATCCAAATGGGATAATGGATAAGTAAAAATAATAGCGCTGTTATGGTATTCGCCTTCCAAAATGCTAATCTTTTATTCAGCTCTTGCAAGATTAACCCTCTGAATACAATTTCTTCAGCAAGTCCTGCCATAATAAAAGTATTAAGGTAATCGTCAAAGGATAATGAGAAATGAAATGATGCGTCATTAAAGAGGAAGGCCTCTGAAATTAAACAAATTCCTAGCAGGAGAGAGAGGATAGTTCCCCAAAGAAGTCCTTTCTTTATATTGACGTTCATTTTTAAATAACCGCTTGGATTTGTATTTAAATAGTATTTTATGTACAACCAAATGGGAACAATCCAAATCATAGTTTTAACAAAAGCTTCTAGCAAAGGTGATATGATTTCACCGAACATATAAATGTATTCGATTAACCACAATTCTTTAATCGTCCATGCTAAATAAAATAAGATTAACCCCCCGATAAAAATCCGTCCATTATTTATTTTTGCTTTGTTCGTGATACTCAAAATGGACTCCCTTCTTTCCCCAGTTTCTTCTTAATACGATAAAAAATCGCTAAAAGTTTCAATTACTATTGAAAACGAGACTTAAGTACTTTAAAAGTACGGGAAGTATTTCTTTCTTTCTAGTATTTTAAGCGGAAGCGGGGAGGGGAGTAATGTTTCTTCCTTCCATCTTACAAACCCCCAACTATATCAGTTGAGGGTTTTCTTATCGATTGTTAGTAGTTAAAAGCATCGTAAACCAATCCATTATCAGGGTCGACGCCATACCATCCCCAAGTGGCTGTATGACCTTCTTTGGTTTCTGGATTATCAATAACGGATCCTTACTATTCAAGACTACTTCTTAGTTCAATAAGCAAAAACTACCGATAATGACAGCTGGATTTTTTATATTAAAGCAATCCATTACTTTAAGTGTTATTTTTCACATATTTAACTGCATACAATTTTTTATCCTTACATATATT
>CALGSR010000320.1 GCA_937902115.1 uncultured Bacillus sp.
TTAAAACCTCTAAAAGCCCTCGAAAGGATGAATCCTCATGACAACAGAATACCTCGATTTAAAAATGGACTTTATGTTCAGACAATTATTTGGCCACCCAAGCAGAAATCAATTACCATTGCTTTTTAAATGATTTACTGAGTCGAAAAGGTCAGGAGCGCATTATAGATGTTCAATATGAAAACACGGAACTGATAAAAGTTGAACAAGATGGAAAAACAAATAGGCTGGATGTATTAGTTTTTACATCCCGGAACGAAAGAATTAACATAGAAATTCAATTTATTGATCAACGGGAAATGCCGGAAAGAACCTTTTATTACTGGTCGAAATTGTTCTCCGCTTCATTAAGAACAGGGCAGAACTAATCAGAACACGACAGCTTCCACAATATTTTTCATCTAACAGAAGACAAAGAACAGTTCATCTGGAGTCCTCATCAAGAAATCCACGCCTTTGATTTATCCCGCCTAAACGTGCCGTAAGACTCCCACCTTAAGATTCTGAGAATACAGAAGAAGATAGGTGGGAGATCTAACGGCACGTAAAGGCCCGATTGGTTCAACTAACCACCAGTGGGGGATGAAAGAAAATCCCCCACTGGTGGAAGGTTCACCTTATCCCAATTCATGGTAAAACGAAAAAATACCGCAGGGGAATGAAGAATAATCCTTCGTCAGAACTTCCATGGCTAATGATGTTAGCCGCTGCTGATAGTAAAAAGAATACGATTCATATGGAAATCTTTCAGGAATTGGAGGAGATGGCCATGAATGAACAAGAAATACGTGAAGCGTTAATTGAATGGGAAACGATTAGCGCTAATAAAGAAAACAAAGTTCTCTATGAAGCCAGATTGAAGTATTTACGTGATCAGCTTTCCAATATCAGAGGGGAACGCAAGGAAGGCAAAGTGGAAGAGAGAAGGCAAATTGCTACAGAGATGCTTAAAGAAGGATTATCCATGGAGCTTATCACTAAAATTACGAAGCTTGCAATAAGTGAAATTGAAAATTTGAAGAAAAATTTATAGCGGCCAAAAAAGCAGCAACTGATTACATCATTTTCAGTTACTGCTTTTTTACTTAGAAGAAAACATAATAATTGTTACTAGTGAACATCAGTGAATTTATTACATTTTAATTCATAGTTTGTTTTATTTTCTGGCAAAAGTCGAGTAACACCATCCAGTTGCCAAACTATTTGAGCCCATTCAGTACCTAAATCCAGGGTCTAGGTGCCACAGTCACTTTTCGAAAGGATTAGATTCAGGCGCCGTTAGTTGAATCTCATTATGCGTATCATTTGGATATGGTACTATGTTGGTCTTGCCTTATTCCCTTTTATAATTTCCTCTCCATTTTTTGCCTGTACCCTTCCAACTGCTCGGCAGGATTGGAAACGGTGTATCCGTGGCACACCTCTAGTTTTATTGGTTTTAATTTTCCAACAATGGAACTGCTTCGTTCATATCGGATGTATACATAGCGTATGGTGACTGTAGTTTTTTCCCCTTGTTTTCCTTTTTTTCAATACTTCTCGGTCAATTTTTCCATCCTTTATAAGAGCAGTTACAAGCAGGAGGTTTTCTTCAAAAATCCCTCGAAACCATAAAGACCTTTGTCCAATATATTCGACGACAAACAGTAAAAGTCCCCATAAAAAGCAGGGAGGAGAAAATAAAACAATTTTGAAAATTGTTAAAAGAAATATAATTTGAAACAAAAAGGTCACAACAGCCGTATATATTTATTACGATGGCTGTAATTTTAGCGGTAAGTGCCATCAATAATGTGGCCTATATGATTCGATCGATGTCAGACTTGCAGGAACACGTAGTCCTAGCATTGAAATTCAAGAAATACGGACAAACTGAAATACTTATTTCATGGAGGAGATGAAAATGAAATCGCAGAGAAGGTCTGAAATAACGATTGGTTTATTGTTTCTTATGGCAACAGCCTCATATATGATTGGGAGTGGATTGATTGAATCGGAACTGCAGGGGACAAATGCTATTCTAGACACGAACAAAGTAAGAATAGGTGTTTTTCTGGAGTTTATCAATTCAGCAGCGGTTGTCGGAATTGCTGCGCTTATTTTCCCGATTTTGAAAAAATATAGTGAAGGATTAACGCTCATTTATTTTAGCTCAAGAATTATCGAGTCCATATTGCTGCTAATTAGTGCTATAGGACCAATCATTCTCATAACATTGAATGAAGGGAAGTTGCAGCAGTTTCAATCACTGATCAGTTTATTTGCTCATTATTCTTTTCAAATTGCGATGGTTTCCCTAAGTATAGGCAGCATTTTTCTCTGTTATATTTTGTTTAAGGATAAATTGCTCCCTCGTGTTTTAGCAGTTTTGGGACTAATTGGATATTTGTTCCTATTGGTTAGTGGTGTGCTTGCCATTATGGATTATGAAGATATCTTCAATTTATACATACCTGGAGCCTTGTTTGAAATCATTTTCCCAATCTGGCTTATGATTAAAGGCTTTCGTGTATCTAAGTAAGGTGAAACTAGATGGATGAAAGGAGAAGGTACATATGAGTAATCGTCATACGGTGGATTCATCCCATTATTATGCGAGAATAGCAGGCTTCGGTCTGCTGCTAATGGCGATACTTGCGATGTTTGCTAACTTTTCAGTCATTGAAGGTTTGATTGTACTAAATGATGCGCCAACAACTATTCAGAACATTTTGGATCATGAGATGTCATATCGCGCTGGGTTGATTAGCTTTGTCATCGTGACTATTCTTGATGTGCTGGTAGCGTGGACGCTATATGTTCTGTTCAAGCCGGTTCATAAGAATCTCGCAGTACTTGCAGTATGCTTAAGATTGGTATATACGTCTATTTTTGCAGGGGCTTTGAATCATTTATTAAGTCTCTTGGGGCTGCTAGGCAGTATGGATGGATCAATGCTGTTAATTAGTACAGAACAGTTAAACACTCAGACGATGCTGCTCATTCATGCATTTAAAAATAGCTGGTTAATTGGGCTAGTGTTTTTTGCTTTTCATTTGCTCGTCATCGGTATGTTAATTATTAAGTCTAAGGGCTATTTGCCAAAATGGATTGGAATCTTTCTTATCCTCGCCTTCCTTGGCTATCTACTAGACAGTATGGCATATTTTCTTTTACCCAACTATACAGATTATGAAATCATTTTCCAAATGATTGTTGCCATTCCAGGTGTGATTGGAGAATTGTCTCTAGCTTTCTGGCTTGTACTAAAGGGTGTAAAACGTTAACCGAACAGTCGCTGTGACTATTCGGTTATATCTTATATTGATTAACTTCTAACCACGTGCTGATAAACCCGTCAACAATTGATTGAATGACTTCCTGGCGAACAGTGCCTGGCACTGTTCGCCCAAAATCCAGTTAACTGCAGATGAATTTACTGGAATTCCAAGCTTACTACGACAACTCAACCAAGATCAAATTGAAACTGTTGGCCAGCTTCCAAAGGAACTAGTCATTTTAGCGAAGTATGACAATGTTGGTGTAGGTACGGTAGAGAAATTGTTTAATCAATTGATGAAGAAACAGCAAAGACAGTAGGCGAAGCCAAATTCCGGCTAAAAAGGAGGGGGGTATGGGCAGTTCGGTGTCCCGGTTCATCCCTTTTTATTATCAGATGCTCAATATGTCTGTTCCACGTTATGTAAATAAGTTGGATTATTAAAGTGACATAATGCCTCGTAAAGTGTGTGAAATTAATTGTTTAACCGCACAGTGAATTTTCACTCGTGCGGTTTTTGTTTATTTTTGCTAGACTAGGGGAGACAGATACTGAGACTGTTGCTGAGCATGCTGGAAGACCCTAGGTATTCACGTCTCCTATCTAAATATAGGGGACTTTTGATGCTCAATTAGTTGAAATGAGGACCATGGGAAAATAAAAACATTAGAAATTCTGGGAGATTAAATGATACATACTTTTTCTGGCGAGACAATCAGATTTGATTTAATATATAAGAAGCGTACAACTATGGGCATTCATATAGATCTTTATGGAAATGTTGAAGTGCAAGCACCTAAAGGGACATCTAAAGAATGCATACTGCAATTATTAGAGGATCACAGGGATGTCATCCAACAAAGAACTAAAGAAATGAAAGATAGAACTGAAGGCCACAAGGAGAGCGTCTATGATCAGAATGGAAGTTTTCTATATTTAGGAAACGATCTTCCCATTTTGATCTTTCAGGATTCAGACATCGAGAAAGACCATGTTGTGTTTGAAGAGGATAAGCTGCACATATATGTGAAACATCATGAAGAGGAAAGAATAAAGCAAGCCTTAAAACGGTTTTATTATCAGCAGTGTAAAGCGTTAGTAGAGAAGCGTATTCAATACTATCAAAGCTACTTTAAAATAAAACCGCGTTCTGTACGTATAGCTGATAATAAGAAAACTTGGGGCACCTGTGATTCAATGCGACAGTTAACATTTAATTGGAGGCTGTCTATGGCACCATTGGAGGTAATCGATTACGTTGTCGTTCATGAAATGTGCCATATGGTACACATGAATCACGATCGTTCCTTTTGGCGTCTAGTTGGTAAAATACTACCCGATTATGAGGAACGGCAAAACTGGCTGGCTTTTTCCAACTGGAAAATGGTTGTTTAATCGATATAGTTGTAACTGGAACACTATTCGCAATACATTTATGCAGGGCAAATAATTGGATAAAATGATGCAAAGAAACATTGAAATCTTAACGGATTTGGAGATTACCGCTGTCTGTTTAGCAAAAAATAATATGGTATCATTAATTCAAATGGATGATAAAAGGAGTTAGATGTTTTTACTTTTTAAGAAAAGAAGGCGGGACAATGGGTTTTTTTAGCAAATTATTTGGTAAAAGCAGTACTGAGCATCAACAAGAAAAACGTCACACTTATGATTCTGACCTTAATCTGATTATTATATATAAAGGCTTCAAAGATTCGGACGAGCAGGCAAATAAATATTCTGATTTGGAAGATGAGCTTTGGATTTATGATTGTATAGGTGCTTCAGGAGCAATGTCATCAGAAACAGCTAAAGAATATGGTATTCCATTACCTGTTTATCCTGAGTACCCAGTTATCGGAATATTTGACCTGTATATGTGCAAAGGGAATGAAGAAGGTTATACAAAGCCATTATTCATTTCTTCTAATAAGGAAGAGGTAAAGCGATTTCTTGAGGATCTAGAAAGAAAACATAGCTAATCGTTGAGAAAGGGAGGCTGACGGAGGCCGCCCTTTTACTATTTTCCTAAAGTTGTAAAAACGAAAAGAATTAGGGGATGGTTAGCTTGAACAAAGGATCAATTTCTAACTAAACACAAACATTTTTTATTAAAACGAAAAATGAGGTGTTTATCGTAGAAAATAACCTGTAATAGAACGTAAGTATATGAAACATTCCCAGGTATGTGATTTTCTGTTATGGGAAGTGTATCCGCTCCTATCAACAAGGAACTAATTGAAGTAGAGTAGGGAAGGAAAAAGCAGGAGGAGCTTTAAGAGAGACTCTTGCTTTTGTCAGATGCATCCGATTTATGAAATCATAAAAGAATGTCTTCCGAGTGTAATAATTCAAGTCAAGTATGTCGAAATATTTCGATATACTCTATATAATGTTTTGTATGGGAAATTTTCATGTGAAAAATAGATAGGTGGGGATGAGATTGAAAAAGATTGAAAAGGTATCAATGATAGGCCTTGGTGCTGTTGGGGCTGCATATGGAAGTAAATGGCATGATTTATTGGGAGATTCATTCCAAGTGGTGGCGAATGAAGCGCGGATTCGAAAATTTGAAAAGGATGGAGTAAAAGTGAATGGCCGTGAGTATCGCTTCAATTACATTACGCCGGAAACAGAAACGACTCCGGCTGATTTGGTCATTTTTGCCGTAAAAAATGCCGATTTAGCCCAGGCGATGGAGGACATGAAGCAACATATTGGACCGGATACGATACTTCTATCATTATTAAATGGTATTTCGAGTGAAGATGAAATCAGAGCGGTCTATCCAAAGCAGCATATTCTATACAGTGTCTGTATTCAAATTGATGCGGTTCGCAATGGCAATGAAACGAATTTCAGCACACTTGGTTGGATTGAATATGGCGAAAAGAATAATGCTATAACCGCTGAAGTGCGTGCCCTTGAAGAACTGTTGGATAAAGCGGGAATTGGTTACAAAATCTCAGAAAACATTTTACATACAATGTGGTGGAAATTCATGGTGAATGTCGGGATTAATCAGACATCATCTGTACTTAGAGCGCCATATGGTGTTTTTCAATCGGTTTCAAGTGCAATGGAATGGTCCGAGGCAACGATGCGTGAAGTGGTCATACTTTCGCAAAAAGTAGGCGCCGATTTAACCGAGGATGATGTGATCAGTTTTCGCCCCGTATTACATAGCATGTCTCCGAATGGAAAAACCTCGATGCTGCAAGATATGGAGGCAGGAAGGAAAACAGAAGTCGAATATTTGGCAGGAAAAGTATGTGAGTTAGGGGAAAAATACGGGGTACCAACACCGATTAATGACCAGCTGTTTAAAATCATTCGCATAATGGAGGAAATGGAAGGAAACTGAATAGATGAAGTAAAACCCAGAGCCCTCCACTGTCGGAGGGCTCTGGGTTTTGCGCAATTATATTCATCTGCTAGCTATTTCTTCAAATCAATCGTTACTTCAAGGTCC
>CALGSR010000321.1 GCA_937902115.1 uncultured Bacillus sp.
TTAAAGATGAACCAAAAAGGAGTTTAAAAAACATCCTAAAAGGCTTTCTCCCTGAAAGATACATGCTGTTTTTACTCGAGAAAAATGACATTGATCCAATGATGCAAGCTTCTTCCCTCTCAAATGAAAAGCTGAGAAGTTTTGAAGAAAGCTGTAAAAAGCTTCGTTTTGCTGTACATGGAACCCTTTCCCTTGAGAAAGCTTTTGTTACAGGCGGAGGCATTTCCATAAAAGAAATCGAACCAAAAACCATGTCCTCCAAAATAACACCGGGATTATATTTTTGCGGAGAAATTCTTGATATTCACGGCTACACCGGCGGCTATAATATTACTGCCGCATTTGTTACAGGAAGGCTTGCCGGTATAAACGCAGCTGTCTATGCTAACAATCTCAAGCAATAGCTTTATCTTAACATCCCTTGATATGAAACTATATGAAAAAGAGAGCCTGTTATTTTTCAGGCTCTATAAATGATCATCGCAGTAAAGCAATAGATTTGCTCATCTTCATCATCTTCAGGCATCGCTGCCACATTATATTTAATATCCACTAGTTTTTTTTCATCCAGTTTCTGCAAAAAACGGTTCATTACCAGCTCCAGGTCCTTTTCATGCTCCTGATCAAATAATTTAACCTGGATCACGCAGCTTCCCCTCACTTTGTTTTTACGATCAGTTTTACCAGATAACACTCCCTTTATTCAGTCTTTTCCCACTTTTCCAAAAATATTTGACAAGAAAAAGACCCTTAGCAAAGTAAAAGGGTCTTTTTCCAGTGATTAATTAGCAACAATATTAACAAGCTTTCCAGGTACTGCAATGACTTTACGAACTGTTTTTCCATCAATTTGTGTTTTGATTTTATCGTCGCCCATAGCGATTTGCTCTAACACATCTTTATTTGCATCTGCCGGTACCATCAGCTTTGCTTTTACCTTGCCATTAATTTGAATAACAATTTCAACCTCGTCATCCTTTAATTTCCCCTCATCATATGCCGGCCAAGCCTCATATGAAATGGTACCGCTGTGGCCAAGCTTTTCCCAAAGCTCTTCAGCAATATGCGGACAAATTGGTGATAGCAGCTTGACAAAGCCTTCCATAAAGCTGATTGGCAGGATATCCGCCTTATTCGCTTCATTGATAAACACCATGAGCTGTGAAATAGCTGTATTAAAGCGCAGGTGTTCATAGTCCTCAGTTACCTTTTTCACCGTTTGATGGTACACCTTTTCCAAACTGCTGCCAGATTCATTGTCTTGAATCTTTGGATTCAATGTACCGTTATCTTCAATGTACAAGCGCCAGATTCGATCGAGGAAGCGTCTCGATCCGTCCACCCCGTTTGTTGACCAGGCAATTGATCCTTCAAGCGGTCCCATGAACATTTCATAAAGACGCAGGGTATCCGCACCATGACTTTCAACAATTTCGTCCGGGTTGACGACATTTCCTTTTGATTTACTCATTTTTTCATTATTTTCTCCAAGAATCATTCCTTGGTTAAACAGCTTTTGGAATGGCTCTTTTGTTGTCACAACACCGATATCATACAAGAATTTATGCCAGAAACGGGCATACAATAGATGAAGCACGGCATGCTCTGCTCCTCCGATATAAATATCAACCGGAAGCCATTCCTTTAACTTTTCATAATCGGCAAAGGCTTCCTCATTATGCGGATCGATAAAGCGCAAGTAGTACCAGCAACTGCCAGCCCATTGCGGCATCGTATTTGTTTCCCGGCGGCCTTTTTTACCTGTTACCGGATCAACAACATTGACCCAGTCTGCAATATTAGCCAGTGGTGATTCACCAGTTCCAGAGGGTTTGATTTCCGTTGTCACAGGGAGCACTAATGGCAGTTCTGCTTCAGGAACAGCAGTCATCGTGCCGTCTTCCCAGTGAATGATCGGAATCGGTTCGCCCCAATAGCGCTGGCGGCTGAAGAGCCAATCACGCAGACGGTAAGTAACTTTCTTCTTGCCAATGCCTTTTTCTTCAAGAAAGACAATCATTTTGCTGATTGCATCCTCTTTATTTAATCCATTTAAAAAGTCTGAATTAACATGCAATCCATCACCAGCGTAGGCTTCCTTTTCAATATCTCCGCCGGCTACAACCTCTTTAATTTCAAGGTTGAACTTTTTCGCGAATTCATAGTCACGCTCATCATGTGCCGGTACAGCCATAATCGCACCGGTACCATAGCTCACTAATACATAATCAGCAATCCAGATCGGCGTTTTTACCCCATTCACTGGATTAATCGCATAGGCTCCGGTAAAGACTCCGGTTTTGTCTTTTGCTAAATCAGTTCTTTCAAGATCACTTTTGCTTTTGATTTGCTCTAAATAGGATGCAACTGCTGGACGCTGTTCGTCTGTTGTGATTTTCTCAACTAATGCGTGCTCAGGTGCAAGAACGCAATACGTTGCCCCAAACAGTGTATCAGGCCGCGTCGTAAACACGGTGAAGTTCGCATCATGCTGGTCAATCTTGAAATCGACCTCAGCACCTTCTGAGCGGCCAATCCAGTTGCGCTGCATATCTTTAATGCTTTCCGGCCAGTCTAGTTCTTCCAAGTCCTCAAGCAAACGATCGGCATAAGCCGTGATTTTCAGCATCCATTGTTTCATTGGACGGCGTTCTACAGGATGTCCGCCCCGTTCACTTTTTCCATCAATGACTTCTTCATTGGCAAGAACCGTTCCAAGCGCAGGGCACCAGTTCACTGCTACTTCATCAATATAAGCCAGACCTTTTTCATAAAGTTTTAAAAAGATCCATTGCGTCCATTTATAATAATGCGGATCTGTTGTATTGACTTCCCGATCCCAGTCATAGGAAAAACCTAATGATTTTATTTGACGGCGGAAATTATTGATGTTCTTAAGCGTAAACTCAGCCGGATCATTTCCCGTATCCAATGCATACTGCTCAGCTGGCAGACCAAATGCATCCCAACCCATGGGATGCAAAACATTGTAGCCCTGCATTCTTTTTAATCTGGATAAAATATCTGTTGCCGTATACCCTTCCGGATGGCCTACATGAAGTCCTGCACCGGATGGATAGGGAAACATATCGAGAGCATAAAATTTACGTTTATTTTTCGCTTCACTTGTTTTAAAGGTTTTATTTTCTTCCCATTGTTTTTGCCACTTTTTTTCAATCTCAAGATGATTGAAACTCATTTCTTTTTCCTCCCAAAATAAAATTGGCCTTTGCCTTTATTCATTTCCTTGCACTTGTATTTAGGGAAATACAAAAATCCTCTCATCCCAAATTGGGACGAGAGGATTGTATACGAATCTTCCCGCGGTACCACCCACATTAGTGAACAAGTCACTCGCTTCATTCAACCTTAACGCGGCAAACGGCAATCATTACTACCCTTCGTGACTGCAACTCTAAGGCGAGTTCATGACGTTCCTGACTGACTTGCACCAACCGTCAGCTCTCTATTATTTCAGGAAACAAAATCATTACTATTCCTTGTCTATGTCATTACGCATTATAAATATATAGTGATATTCTAAACCATTTTATGTTAGGATGCAAGTCAGAAAAGCGCAAGCGCCTTACTCAGAAACCCTATACTTATTTATCTTTCATGCAAAAAGGCTGCTTCATAAGGCACATCCACCCATTGAAACAGCCTCGTTCGTTATTTTACACCAGTATTCGCTTTAACCATAACCCTCTTATGGGAAACAAGGGTCCCGATACAAGCCCCGATAAAGCCGGCAGGTATGGAAATGATCGCCGGATTTGTTAATGAAAATAGCGGTTCCCCGACGAGGATCGCCACTCCAGCTTCAGGGTGGATGACATTTGGACTGACCGCTACTAAAACTAATGCTGTGATCAAACCGGTCAACATTCCTGTAACAGCGCCTGCTGTATTAAATTTTTTCCAATAAATCGTGTAAATAATAACCGGCAGATTCGCACTTGCTGCAACACAAAATGCCAGTGAAACCAGGAATGCCACATTCATTTTTTGTGCGAACAAAGCAAGAATGATCGAAAGTACGGAAACTCCAATCGATGCATAACGTGCAGCAAGCATCTGTTGTTTCTCAGTTACTTTCCCCTTTTTAATGATTTGGCCATAAATATCGTGAGCAAATGCTGACGCTCCCGACAATACAAGACCGGCAACTACTGCTAAAATGGTAGCAAATGCAACAGCTGAAACAAAGGACATGAGGAAATCTCCGCCTAGAGCTTGTGCTAATAACGGCGCTGCCATATTCCCGGCAGCATTTGCGCTAATAATATCTGTCGATCCAACAAAGGCCGCGGCACCAAAGCCAAGGAAAATTGTTAAAATGTAGAAGATTCCAACGACCCATGTAGCGGTAACGACAGAACTGCGCGCTGTTTTTGCATCTTTTACCGTAAAGAATCGCATTAATATATGCGGCAGACCGGCTGTTCCAAGAACGAGCGCCGCCATCATTGAAATCGTATCAAGCGGATTTTGATACTTAACACCAGGGTTTAAATAATTCTCACCATGCGGTGTTAACGTTTTCATTTCATTGAACATCGTCAAGATATTAAAGTTGAACTTTGCCAATACTAGAAAAGATATAACGACCGTTCCTACCATCAGCAGTCCCGCTTTTATGATTTGTACCCAACTT
>CALGSR010000322.1 GCA_937902115.1 uncultured Bacillus sp.
CACGGAATAACGACTCATAAATGCCATTAAATACTTCAGCATTTAATGGTGCTCCTTTTTCGGCCATTTCATGCGTGATTTTTTCAAACTCAGCAAACATGACCTGAGTAAAGAACGTTCCTTTATATTGATCAATAAAATGATTAAGAAGATAGAAACGGACTTTTTCATCCTTTTCATTATTTAAAAGATAATTAATTAGGAGCACCTCATTGACCGTCGATGCGACTTCGGCAACAAAGATGCTGTACCTTGCTGTTATTTGCGGCTGATACTGTGAACTCAGCTTACTATGTACACCATGGCCGCATTCATGCACTAATGTAAAGAGACTGTCTAAATTATCTTGATGATTTAAGAGAATATAAGGATGGACTCCATATACGCCTAGATTGTACGCACCTGACCGTTTCCCTGGAGTCTCCCTGACATCAATATAGCGGGAGTTTTTAAACTCATGTAAGGTTTTGATATAATCCTCACCTAACGGCTGTAGCGCTTTGCACATTGTATCAAATGCCTCTTCATACGGAATGGCTCTTTTCACTCCGCTGATGAGGGGGACACTCATATCGTAAGCATGCAGTTCATCTAACTGAAGTTTTTCTTTGCGAATTTTCATATACTGATGCATAGGAGCGATATGCTTCTTTGTCGTAGCGATTAAATTTTCATAGACATCCTTTGGTACACGGTCAGCAAATAATCCTTTTTCTAATGCAGATGGATATTGGCGAATTTTTGCCGTTGCTGTATTGTTTTTAATCGCTCCCGATAAAGTTGCCGCAATGGAATTCTTTAATTGGATATAGGGCTGATAATATGACTTGTACGCTTCGCGGCGTTTTTCCCGGTCCTCATCCTCCATGATTTTGGCATACATCCCTCTTGTTAGCTCTACCTTTTCCCCGTTATCCCCTGTCACATCGCCAAACTTGATATCTGCATTATTAATTATGCCAAAAACATGACTTGGAACAGAGAGCGCCTCCCCTAACTGTGACAGGATCCCCTCTTGTTCCTTGCTTAATACATGGACTTTGTAACGGAAAGAATCTAATAAATCCTCTTTAAAGTAATCAAGACCTTTTTCTGCTGCAATATATTCATGTAATGTGTCTTCCTCAAGACTTAATAAATACGGCATAAAAAAGGAATTGGCCGCACTCACCTTCACACTTAACTGCTTTGCACGGTCCAATAATGACTGCGCTTCTGTATCCCTCGTATCTAAATCACCTTTTAACATCGCAAAGGCATACAGCTTATTAAAAATAAAAGATAGATCTTCCTTCAGTTTGAGGTACTGATACAACGTATTTCCGTCATGAATCACACCATCAAAACCCTTTAGTTTTTCATTCATTTCTTCAATTTGTTGATAATCCTCTTCCCATTTACGGATATCAGCATAGATATCAGTAAGGTTCCACTTTTCCTGTTCAGGCACTTCAATTCGATTTTTATATACGACAGTCATTCAATCACTCCCTATTTAATTTATGAATAGTATTTCCAAATCTTTCTTGTTGTCGGTATTATATCACGCAGAACCGCATCTCTTACATTTTTAGCCCTCTATTAATATCCAGCCGCTGCTCCGTCGCCTCTAGGGTCGGCTCCGCCAAATTTCACATTGGTAACTGGATCTATTTTTATAGCCCCTGCATGTCCCATGATGTCGGTGAATGGCTCAAGTACTTCCGTCATATGTCCGCGCCTTTGCAGAGCCCGAATAACCTCTGTATCGATTCTCCCTTCGATTTTTAAGCTGTTAGACGCCTCTCCCCATGTTCTGCCATAGAGCCATCTTGGCGCTTCAATCGCGGCTTGAACCGAATAGCCGTAATCAATCATCCTTGTAACCAGTGCAGCCTGTGTTTGCGGCTGACCTTCGCCGCCCATAGTACCATAAACTAAATACGGTTTCCCTTCTTTAAAAAGCATCGCCGGATTCAATGTGTGGAAGGTCCTTTTGCGCGGCTGCAGGGAATTAACATGTGCCGGATCCAATGAAAAATAGCTGCCCCTGTTTTGCAGAAGAACGCCAGTATTTTTTGGAATAAAACCTGATCCAAATTCATGATAGATGCTTTGGATAAACGATACTGCATTGCCATCCCTATCCACCACACCAAACCAAACAGTATCGCCTTTTGGATCTAACGGTTTCCCTGAATTTAAAGTATTAGCGAACTGAATTTTCCGCGCTAATTCTTTGCCCCTTTCAACAGACAACAAATCAGCCACTGGAATGGGGGAAAACTCCGGATCCGTTAAATAACGATCTCGATCAGAAAATGCCAGTTTGATAGCCTCTACTAGGATATGATAATAATCAGCCGAACCTTCTTCTATTGACTGCAAATCAAATTGGTTTAGGATATTTAATATCGATAAAGAAGCAAGACCTTGCGTATTGGGCGGCAGATTATAGACATCATATCCCCGGTACCGGACCGAGATGGGTTGAACCCAATCCGATCGGTGCTGGGCAAAATCATCATATGTCAGCAATCCGCCTTTCTCTTGCAAGTCGCGCGCCATTTCCTTTGTCAGCTCACCGTTATAAAAAAATTCACTCCCCTTCGCAGCAATTCCTTCTAATGTGAGTGCTAAATCAGGCTGTTTCATGATTTCCCCTGCACGATATGGAGTACCATCTTGTTTTAAAAAGATTTTTCTAAACTCAGAAAAGCGCTGTAAATGCCTGAATTCATCATCATTGCTATCTAAATTCGCCTTTGTCCAATATTCTTGACTCGGGGTGACGGGAAAGCCTTCTTTTGCATAATGGATAGCTGATTCCAGCAGATCACTCCAGCGATGATTGCCCCTCATCTTTTTTACGGAATATTGAAAGGCTTGATCCCATCCAGCAACTGCACCGGGAACGGTATTCGCAGCCAAGGCTCCCCGTGACGGTATTTTCTGATACCCTTGCTTCTCATAAAAGTCAATCGTTGCACCTTGTGCTACTCTGCCGCTAGCGTTCAATGCCTTTAATTCTTTTTCAGATGCATTATAAATCAACCAAAAATTATCCCCACCTACTCCATTCATATGAGGATAAACAACCCCAATGGCAGCGGCCGCCGCAATAGCTGCTTCTATTGCATTTCCTCCCTCCTGCAATACCTTTAATCCTGCCTGTGAAGCCAAATAATGCGGAGCAGTAATCATGCCAGTCAGTGCCATTGTCGTAGGACGGTAAGACGCAGTCTCTTTTCTCATTGCTTCTCCTCCATTATGTAATAAAGGGCTGTCCCATCATGTGAAAAACACGATATAAAACAGCCTCTTTTTTCTATTTGGCTGTGTTAAAGGTCAATGTTGATTTTGGGGGACTTGTTGATTGGAGTGGAAGGCACGTAGACTCCTGCTAAAGTCACAGCGAGACAGACGAGACCCCGCAGGCACGAAGTGTCGAGGAGGCTCGGCGGTCGCCCGCGGAAAGCGAAGTGCCTGCAACGGAAATCAACAACCAAGTTTAACAGAGCCT
>CALGSR010000323.1 GCA_937902115.1 uncultured Bacillus sp.
ATGCATGGATTTCACGTTACAGATAAAGAATTACCCGATTATCTGCCTGTGTTACTTGAATTTGCCAGTCAGGTAGATTTGGAAAAAATAGAGCCAGTTTTTAAACGATATATGAAAAGTATTAAAGAAATTGCTGACCACTTGAAACCGGATGAAAATGTATACGGACATATTTTTCAAGCTATTCTATCCGTTCTTGAAATGATCAGGATGCCAGAAACAGCTCAAGAGGTGAAACAGTATGTTTGAGCAATTCCTTTGGATTGTACTGCCATATCTTATTCTTACCATTTTTATCTTTGGTCATATTTATCGTTATCAGCATGACCAGTTTGGCTGGTCTTCAAAGTCTAGTGAACTGTTAGAAAAAAAACTGCTTCGCCTTGGAAGCAATCTCTTTCATTTTGGGATTATTTTTGTCTTTGGCGGCCATGTCATGGGACTGCTTATACCAATTGAAGTGTATGAAATGCTGGGAGTCAACGAACATCAATATCATAATATTGCTCTGCTTGGCGGGATTCCAGCTGGACTTGCCGCTACAGCTGGGATACTCATTCTCTTCTATCGCCGGATGACCGTGCGCAGATTGATTGCTACGAGCACGAAAGGTGATTGGGCCTCCCTATTGTTTCTAACGATTGTCATTTTGTCTGGGATGTCCGCAACATTCTTAAATATCAATTCACATGGTTTTGATTATCGAACCACGATCGGACCATGGCTTAGAGGTATCTTAACCTTCCGGCCAGATGCAAGTCTCATGACAGAGGTTCCAATGTGGTTTAAAATCCATCTTCTTGCAGTATTGGGCCTGTTTGCGGCATGGCCTTTTACCCGCCTTGTGCATGTATTCAGTGTTCCGCTCCGCTATTTATCAAGAAGCTATGTGGTTTATCGAAAACGTATGCCCAGGCAGGAAAATCTCTAAACTTTACTATAAAAGGCCCCGACTAATAAAGTTGGGGCCTTTTACAGTAAAGTTATTTCATTAAAAGAACCGGGATGGAAGCGCGTTGTGTAACAGTATGGCTGACACTACCGAGAAGTTCTTTAATTCCGCTTAAGCCCCTGCTGCCCATAATGATGAGGTCACATTGTTGTTCTTTTGCCAGCTCCAAGATCACCTTATAGGAAACTCCCTCTTGAATAATAACATTCGAAGGATTGGCAATTTGCCCTAAATCAAATTTAGCCGGGCGAACAATTTTCTCTGCATCTTCTAAAATCGATTCTTTAATTTTATTGTAAAAATCATATTGGTAGGTTTTTGGCGGAAATTCTACCACATGAAGTAAAGTAATCTTTGTACGATGATCTAATTTTGCGAAATCGATCGCTCTTTCCAATGATTTTTCCGCTAATTCGGAGCCATCATAGGGAACAAGGATATGGGAAAACATAGTGCACCTCTCCTTTAATCAATGTATTGAAATCTACATATATATTATAAACTTTCTCTTATGAAGAGTAAAAATGATCTAGGCCATTTTTTCCCTAAATCAGCCATGTTTCACATAATATTACCATCTTGCAGCATTTAGTCTTTACCATTATTTATATAGATCATGTTCTAAAGCATACTCTAGCGCTACTTGGGGAACCAAATAGCGGACACTTAATCCGTCACGAATGCGGGAACGAATAAGAGTAGAACTCGTTTCGATATTGACTCCTTTGCTAAGGCAGTCAAAACGGTCTTCATGCTTAATAAGAAACGATTCCTTCGCAATGATGTCTGACATATCATATCCTTCCCTGCCCATGACAATAAATCGATTGGTTTCAATTAACTCCCGCCCTTTATGCCACTTTGTTATATTTACGAGATTATCGGCACCCATAACAAAAAATAACTCATCATCTGGATATTGTTCCTTCAGTTTTCTCATTGTCTCGAATGTATAAGTCTCCCAGCCGACAGCGTCCATTTCAATCGTATTCACATGGATTTTATCATTATCGGCAACCGCCAGTTTGACCATTTCCAGGCGGTGATGGTTGGATGTCAATGCTCTCTCTTTATCGCGGCGTTTATCCGAAGAAGGCACTAATATGATGCCGTCGAGTTTCCTCCTATCCATTACAATATCCATCGTTACGAGATGTCCGATTGTAATGGGGTCACAGGCGGAACCAAATATCCCATACTTAGCCATATTTTCATCCCTTCACATTCAATTTCTTATATCTTTATCAAAAGCGAAATCGTTATACTACTTTTGCTCCAAGAGAATGAATAAAATGCTGGAGCGCCCATTCATGCCCCATTTGATTGAAACTGGCAACGGCATTTTGATGAACGACGATATTAAATCCCTTGTTATAGGCATCAACGGCTGTATGAAGAATACAAATATCCGTGCATACACCTGCTAAATGCAGCTCAGAAATGCTACGTTCCCGTAATCTCAATTCCAGATCGGTGCCGGCAAATGCCGAATAACGGGTTTTATCAATGGAATAAACATTTTCCTCCTGTTTATGATTTTGGTAAAGGGGATTCAATGCACCGA
>CALGSR010000324.1 GCA_937902115.1 uncultured Bacillus sp.
CATTGTATTTTCGATTGTGTTATTGATTCTAGTTGATGCAACGGATTACAACTATATTGTTCATTTTAAAGGCTCGTTGCTAGGAAATACGTCGGCCAAAATGACAATAGGTGTAATTATTTCCCTGGCACATGCTATTTTTGCCCTCACTTATGGTTACTTGCTTAAGGTTTTCTTATTGCATGAGAATGAAACATAATAGAAGAAGAGAAGAAGCAATTAAAGGATCAAGTTCAAAAATTATATGGTAAGTTATTTTAACTTTTTCGTATACCTTTTTGATAGTTTCCTTACTTTTATATAAAAGTTCAATATTGATAATCATCTAAAAATAAAGAAGGTCTGCTGAAAATTTCACTGGACCTTTACTGCGCCGCACAGATTACTGTACGTTCTTTTTGAGTTGTCTTGATTTATTTCAGTCTTCACTTATCTTTTCTCTTTGGTCACAGGGTTGCCGTTTAAGGAAAAATAACCGAAACCCACCAACAGCAAAACAAACATGACCGTAAATAAAACCACTTTTCCTTTCATTCTGACTCCCCTTCATTCACGTAAAAGTGTACTAACCTTCTCGCTTGACTATATTAGAAAATGGATTTAAATTATGAAAGCTACTATCATTATCATACTATCTGATTTAACGAAAAAGCTGTATTAACATAAGACAAGGAGTTAAAAAATGATCAAAATTTTAAAAAACCTATCGGTTTATAAGTGGATGATTCTACTCGTCTGCGGGCTTGTTTTTGTCCAAACGATGGCTGATCTCTTTTTACCAACCTTAATGGCAGACATTATTGATCATGGGGTTGTGACGGGAGATATCTCTTACATTTGGAGAATTGGCATTATCATGCTGCTCGTATCAGCCATTGGTGCAGCTGCCGCTATTGTTGCAAGCTTTTATTCTGCAAAATCAGCCATGGGACTTGGGCGGGATCTGAGGAAAAAAGTGTTTAATCATGTCGAGCAATTTTCCCTGCAGGAATTTGATGAATTGGGCACCTCATCACTCATCACACGGACAACCAATGATATTACGCAAATTCAGCAGGTTGTCATTATGATGCTTCGTATGGTTATCAGTGCTCCACTTATGCTGGCCGGAGGAATCATTATGGCCGTTTCAAAAGATGCTAAATTATCCCTTATCTTAGTCGTGACCATGCCAGTATTAATCGGTTCCATCCTCATCCTTTTTTACAAAGGAATGCCACTATTTAAACTTGTGCAGACACGTTTAGATCGATTAAATCTCGTACTGCGGGAAAACCTCACTGGGATACGTGTCATTCGTGCCTTTAACCGTGAGAAACTTGAAAAGGTCCGTTTGAAACAGGCGAATAAGGATTTAACAGATGTCTCCATTAAAGTAAATAAAATCATGGCCTTCATGATGCCGATCATGATGCTTGTCATGAACTTGACCGTTGTTGGAATTATCTGGTTCGGCGGAATTCGTATTGATAACGGAGCCATGCAGATTGGGGACTTAATGGCCTTTATTCAATATATCATGCAAATCATGTTTGCCCTTATTATGGCATCAATGATGTTTGTCATGATTCCCCGTGCTTCTGTTTCTGCGAAACGGATTAATGAAGTACTGGAAATGGAACCAGCATTTTTAGACGAAGGAACAGAAAAAGCGAATCTTGAAAAAGGAACACTCCAGTTTGAACATGTTTTCTTCAGCTACCCCGGTGCGGAAGAAGCAGCTTTAACAGATATCAGTTTTAAAGCTGAACGCGGTGAGACCACAGCCATTATTGGCGGAACCGGTTCGGGAAAATCAACCCTGATTCATTTAATTCCCCGGTTTTATGAAGTATCAAGTGGTACCATTCGTCTCAACGGTGTAGATATCCGCTCAGCTTCACAGGAAGAAATTCGGGCGAAAATTGGTTTTGTCCCGCAAAAGGCAGTGCTGTTTACAGGAACAATCTCTGAAAATATCCGTTTTGGAAAACAAG
>CALGSR010000325.1 GCA_937902115.1 uncultured Bacillus sp.
ATTCTTCTGATTCTATACACACCGCTCAATTCGATTCTAAAGTTAGCTCCGCTCTCAATCAGACAACTTCTAATTGCTATCGGTATAGCCGCTACCTCCTTTGGTGCGGAAGCAGCATTAATCGTTACAATTGCCTTTATTGTTCAGCAGCAAAGTATCGCTTATTATGGAAAGCTGGCGAAAAAATACTGGTTTAAGCCTGCTCCGCAGAAGAAGCCCCAGCAGGCATCAATGCTTTGATGTTTAACTTCTACTCCTATTGCAGGACAGACCGTATCATCCCCTGTCCTGCCCATTTTTTTGTTAGTTTATTATAAGCATGACTTATTATTCATACTACTCTCCCCTTTCATGACAAACTTCACACATTTCACTTATATTTAGGGTATATTGATAGAAGAGATAATAAATTCCCGATACATCCTTTAATTCTTTAGTCTTACCTATCATCAGAATAAAAACTGGCAGAGGTGATATTGATGGATAGCCAAATACACCAAAAATTATTTGAAGAGTTTTCGGAAGGAATAGTCATAATGGATGACGAACGGAGGATCACCTTTATTAACAAAAAGGCCGTACAAATTACTGGCTGGCAGCCGGGAGAGTATGTGCCATACTGCAGCTATTGCCAACTGCGTCATGTATCTGAGGGCGAAGAGCGATGTATTCTAGCAAATGATCGTCCAATACCAAGCTTTATCTCCCATATGCCAAACTATGTCGACTCAGAAACAGAATTTGAAATGTCCATGAGTAAATTAGAGGTGGGAGGCAATAGTTTTAAGGTATTAATAATCAAAAAACCAAGTTTGGATAATCATGACGAAAAAGTAAAAATGCAGGAACTGTTGATTCGCGAAACAATGCTTGCTCAGGAAACTGAAAGAAAACGCATTGCCATGGAACTTCACGATAACATTGGTCAAAGCATTTATAGTCTATACTTGGGGCTGGATGGAATCAAACGCCACGTTGAGGATCCTGAATATCATAACAGGCTCGACAAAATGACGGCTCTCATGGAGAATACACTTCTATGTTTAAAGCGCCTAACAAAAGAACTGCGTCCTCGTTTGTTTGATACTCTTGGCTTTGAAATTGGATTACGTTCATCTATTGAAGACTGGAGCAGATTATATAAAGTAGATTTCACATTAGATATCCATATACCTAAAGGGGTAACATTCAAGGAACAAGGTCTTCATTTGTATAGAATTATACAGGAAGCAGTTAATAATGCTATTCGTCATGGAAAAGCGGACAAAATTTCCATCGAAATCTATATGGTCGATCAGGAACTCTATTTTCAGGTAAAGGATAATGGCAGTGGTTTTAATATAGAGGATTTAAATGAAAATGGACTCGGATTGAAGCATATGCGGGAAAGAGTAAAAATGTTTGACGGCGATATCAAATGGATCAGCCAAAAAGGCGGACCGACACGAATTGAGGGATACTTGGTGATTGAAAGGGAGGTACAGTAATGGATGTCTTGATTGTTGATGACCATGAGATTGTTCGTGATGGAATGGCCATGCTGATAAAAGATGCTTTTCCTGTTCATTCCTTTTTGTTTGCCTCAGATGGAAGGGAAGCATTGCAAAAGGCGACAAACTTTCCTGTTGACCTGGTGATCTTGGATCTTTCTATGCCTAATGGACTTGACGGTCTCCTTGCCTTGCGGGATTTAAGAAAGCTTGTTCCAAATGGGAAAATTATTATTTTTTCCATGTTTGATGAAATTGATTATCAAAAAAAGGCCTTTGAGTCTGGGGCAGACGGTTACCTCGTTAAACAGCTTAAAAGTGAAACGATTATTAAATCGATCCAACAAATCCTGGAAGGAATAAAAATTTCTAACGG
>CALGSR010000326.1 GCA_937902115.1 uncultured Bacillus sp.
TCCAACTGACCTTTTTCGTGAATGGAACCGGTTAGTTAGGGAACGGAAATATCATGATCCCCATTATGCTCGTCCGATTATGGAGTTTACAATGGAACAAATGGAAAGAAGAAGGAGGTTCATCGACCAATTAAACCGTTGCTTGAAAGAGAATGGGGTTAATTGACAGAATGAAAAACAAGACTGCCTCACAACTTAATAATAAGTAGGGATAGCTTTCTTCTATAGCAGATGTTGTTCATTAGCGAATTGCATCTGCTCTTTAAATGGCATCCCATGCTTATGACATGCAGAGAGGTGGTCGAAAATTTTGCACCAGATTTTGAAGAAGACCTTAATAGTGGCTGGACTAGTGATTGGCCTTGCAGGCTGCCATACAAATAATGAAACTGCTTTGCAAGATAAACGAACAGATCGAACGCTGCCAATTGGTTATTATTCAAATGAGAATCATGAAAAAAGCGGAAACGGCGGTAATGCGATTATTTTGGAAGGCTCTGATAATGATGGACCAGCTGTTGAAATAATGGATCATACGATGGGGAAAGAAAGTGAAACAAATAAAAGGGTGATGCGTTCAAATAATTCTGCTTCAGCGCCAAACCCATCGGCCCCTTTAATCGATGCGAAGAATGCCCGTTTTGGTGATCCGAGTTTAGGCGGGAGCGATATCAATTATCATGGTCATCTAAATAATGCAAACAGTACGCAGCGGAAAAGCTACTACAATGGCTATGACGGAAAGTTAGCAGAGGAAGTTACGACAGCTGCGAAAAGTGTAGAAAATGTGAAAGACGCCCGTACCATTATTTATGAAAATAATGTCATTATTGGCCTGCAGTCGAGGAATGGAAATCTTGATGAAGCTACGAAAAGGAATGTTCACCAAGCCATTCGACATCATGTGGCTGACAGGAATATTTATTATGTAACGAATGAAAGCCGTTTTAATGCGCTAAAAATCATGGATAATGATTTAAAAAATGGCGGCAATAGAGAACAAATCAATACAGAAATTAAGAATTTAATTCGTTCCATTAACAACAATCACAGGCAATAAACCCAATAACGGCAGCATATCCCTGGATGTGCTGTTTTTTTCGTTTTTTAAGAATTAGCAAGGATAAATAAGAAAGTTAGGGTAAAAATATGAATGAAGATAAGATATGAAAACTATGGGAATGAAAAGAGGTGATTATCTATGCAATTCAATCGATTTTGCCGTGTAATCCCTTTAATTGTTATTGTATGGGTGATCAATCTTGCCGGTTTTTCTTTTTTGACCGGAACTGAGAAGGGCAAAGCTGCAGGTTTCGCAAAAGAAACACAAGAACTGCCGCAAGAACTCGAAATCTTGTTGAAATGCGAATATCTAGATGGAGAAATCAGTGAAGAAACGATCAGAGAAACGATTTATACGTATGAAACTTTCTGGGCTAAATTTGATGGGTGGCAGTTTATTGGCGTGGAAAATGAAAAAATGGTTTTTCAGCAAAAGATCGATGATATTTCCCCCTTATTAAAAACGAATGGCTATTTTGGCGTAACGGATGATGGGATTCTAACAATCTTTAATGGCAGACCCTATAAGTCAAATATCATTCATTCCTTTTTCCAAATTGATGTTGGAAAGCTCGAGAGTAGAAGAAGAGAGGAATTAATGAAAGGGATTCCAATTATATCGAAGGATCGATATGTTGAAGTGTTGGAAACCTTTAAACCATACACAACACAAGGAATGGAAGCAAGATAAAGAACCTGTACTTTGACAGGTTCTTTTTCCATTGGTCATAGGAATAATAGGATGGTATGTCATTTCC
>CALGSR010000327.1 GCA_937902115.1 uncultured Bacillus sp.
AGAGCATCTGACTTTTAATCAGAGGGTCGCAGGTTCGAATCCTGCATGGCTCATCATAACTTTTCTTGAGAAAAACGCTTGAATTTTTATTTCAAGTGTTTTTTTGTTGTCTAATCTTTTCATAACGGATATGAAGGACAAAAGGGAGCTAAATCCTTGAAAAATGTCCTTCATTCATAATATTTGGTCAATTAATGCTGTATACAATATAGAAGTATTCTGTAATGGGGTTCATTATTTTGTCGAAAACCATTATAATTATGAGAAAAGCAGAAACTTATTTTCCAATTACTGTTACTTTAATGTAAGGCTCTATGTATATTCTTGATAGTAGCCTTATGCGTATGTGTGCAGCGTGAGCAAGTTTTAGGATCAACAAGATTAAATAAAGGGTCGTGTAAAAATATATTTCAGGAGAGGATTAAAAAAATCACAACCACATCATCCATTTACAAATTTTACATATATGTTTTCGATTAAGCCTCTGGTAGTGCATCGATGTTTTTTATAACTGAATAGAAATAAAATAATTTGAAGAAAAGTGAAACCTTTTCCGGTATCGATTCGTATATCGAGTAGCCGCATAGAGCGGAGGTAGAGTATGGAAGCACTTGTTAAAGAGAGAATAAAACAAGTATTAAAGGGAGACCGAAATGCATTTGGTGAAGTAGTAGAACTTTATAAAGATAAAGTGTATCAACTCTCATTTCGAATGCTTGGTAACAGACATGAAGCAGAGGATATTGCACAGGAGGCGTTTATTCGTGCTTTTGTAAACATTCAAAGCTTCAATATTAATTTGAAGTTTTCAACCTGGATATACCGGATTGCCACGAACCTTTGTATTGATCGAATTCGTAAAAAGAAACCCGATTACTATCTGGATGCAGAAGTTGCAGGAACAGAAGGGTTAACGATGTATTCACATATCCCGTCTACTGCTCCATTGCCTGAGGATGATGTGGAAAGTTTGGAATTGCAGGAATCGATACAAAAGGAAATCTCAAAATTGCCAGAAAAATATCGTTCTGTTATCGTATTGAAATATATTGAGGAATTATCATTAAATGAGATTAGTGAAATACTGGATATTCCTCTAGGGACGGTGAAAACGAGAATTCATCGTGGACGGGAAGCTTTAAGGAAACAATTACGACATGTGTGATAAGAAGGTGAGAGCTTTGAAATGTCCAGTAGAAATAATTAGCTATATGCATGATTATCTGGATGATGATATCTCTGTCGAGCATGAAAATGCATTAAGAGAACATTTAAACAACTGTATGGAATGTAAAATGCATTTCCACCAATTAAAGAAAACCATTGCACTTGTTCAAAGTACGGCTCATATAAAGGCACCGGCAGATTTTGCGGCCAATGTAATGGTCATGCTGCCAAAAGACGAGAAGAAGCATCGTTGGAAACTAAAGCACTGGTTTATGAGTCATCCGGTGTTAACGGCAGTATCCATGTTTCTTGTACTGATGGGCGGGAGCCTTCTGTCTGGATGGAACGGAGAACAACAGTTTTCAGTTTCCAAACAGCCTAATCTCATTGTAAAGAACAATACGGTCATTGTCCCTGAAGGTGAAGTAGTAAAAGGCGACATAGTAGTGAAAAATGGCAAGCTTAAAATAGAGGGAGAAGTCGACGGTAACGTTACTGTTATTAATGGTGAACAATATATGGCTTCAGCGGGAAATGTAACAGGGGATATCGAGGAGATTAATGAGGTATTCGAGTGGATCTGGTACCATGTGAAAAATACCAGTAAAGATATGTTAAACATGTTCGGTGAAGAAAACAACACAGCAGTAAATTAAGGTGGAACCCCCTGACCTTTTGGCAGGGGGATTTTTTGAACTATGAAAAGAAACGAAGAAGTATTCATGGACTGCAATCCAATCTTTGCATGGAGACATGCAAATTTGGGCATTTATAGCCAGGATTGAATAATAATAATAATTTAGATTATTTTCAACTTTCATAGTTGCCCATTCTGTTCAAATGATATGTATTTCTACCATTTATGTTATAATGGTTAAGTTACATAAAAAGGTTAAAACGATACGGGGATGAAAGATTATCCCTTGTTTTGTGAGTTTTCCATGAGAAGAGTAAATAATATGAATGATTCTTAACGTTTGAAAATATATGTACCAAAGCTTACTAAAATAATTGGGGGAAGGACAATGTTGTTTGCAGATCTGTCACTGATGAAATATTTAGCTAATGTCGTTGATATCCTCCTTGTTTGGTACGTCATCTATAAATTAATAATGATTGTAAGAGGTACAAAGGCGGTTCAATTGCTGAAGGGGATATTTGTTATTCTACTTGTCCGCTTCATAAGCGAGTTCCTCCAGCTCCAAACGATCTTTTGGTTAATGGATCTGGTAATTTATTGGGGGTTCCTGGCAATCATTATTATTTTTCAGCCGGAGATACGACGAGCACTTGAACAACTGGGGAGAGGAAGAATTTTCTCCAGGAGCGGTTCACGAGAGGAAGAAAGTCAGGAGACCATGCTCGAGGCGATTTATAAAGCAGTGGATTATATGGCCAAGCGTCGGATAGGAGCGCTTATCTCCATTGAACGAGAAACTGGAATGGGTGACTATGTTGAGACTGGGATTGAATTAAATTCAAAGGTTTCAGCGGAATTATTAATTAATATTTTTATCCCGAATACACCGCTTCATGATGGTGCAGTTATTTTGCAAAAAACCAGAGTAGCTGCTGCAGCTTGTTATTTGCCTTTATCAGAAAGTCCTTTTATTTCTAAAGAATTAGGGACGAGGCACCGGGCAGCAGTCGGAATTAGTGAAGTGACGGACAGTATTACGATTGTGGTATCGGAAGAAACAGGAGCGGTTTCGTTGACGAAAAACGGGGAACTGCATAGAGATTTAAGCAAAGAAAATTTTCGAGAGATGCTTTCCGATGCGCTGTTAACACAAATAACAGTTAAACAGGCTTCTCCATCCCGCTGGAACTGGAGGAGGAAGAAAAATGGATAAATGGCTTGATAAACTAATGGATAACCGTACCTTTATGAAATTAGTTGCTCTCGTCATGGCCATGCTGTTATTTGGTTCCATCTACGATAGCAATAATAAAACAAATGATATTAATATCCCGGGTGAGCAGGAGACAGAGACGATAGAGGATATCCCCGTAAAAAGTTATTACGATACGGATAACCTCGTTATTTCCGGTGTGCCAGAAACGGCTAAAGTGACCTTAAACGGGCCAAAACCGAATCTGCAGAATGCTAAAGCACAGAAGGAATTTGAGGTTTATGCGGACCTGTCAACAGCGAAGGTAGGCGGCCAGCGCATCAAATTGAAAATCAAAAATTTATCCGAAAAGCTGACGGCGAAAATAGAGCCTGAATATGTTGAGGTAATAGTTCAGGAAAAGGTGACAGAGCAATTTAATGTTACAGTTGAGTTTAGTGACAAAGCGGTTGCTGAGGGCTTTAAGGCCGATCTCCCAATCGTGAAGCCTGGCAAGGTGAAAATTACAGGCGGGAAAGAGGATATTGAGAGGATCGAATTTGTAAAGGCAATTGTGGATACAGGGATTAACCTTAATTCAACAGTTGATAAATCGGCACCCGTATACGCATTCGATAAGGAGCTCAAAAAACTAAATGTAGTAGTGGAACAAAAGACTGTAAGGGTGACTATTCCAATTAAGCAGGCAAATAAAAAGGTTCCAATAGAAATCGTGAGGAATGGGACACTTCCAGAGGGTATCACAATTGATTCCATTACTTTAGATGAGAAAGAGGCTAAGATTTCAGGAAGCGAAGAGGCTTTAAAGGCAACTGAAAATGTGCGGGTAGAGGTTGATGTAAGTTCCATAGGCGGAAATACAGTAATGCCCCTTCCTATTATTATTCCAGACGGAATTAAAGAGGCGGATCCGAAAACGGTGAAGGCGACCATACAAGTAACGATAGATAGTGAAGAGGCTGTTACGACGAATGTAGCAGCAACAAAGACCTTTTCGAATTTACCGATCAATATAACCGGATTAGCGGAAGGATTTAGTGTATCCTTCCAAAATCCGCCGGGTGGAAAGACAAGCATAACCGTTATAGGCACGAATGAAGAAATTGAAAAGATCGTGGAGTCTAATTTTCAATTATCATTTGATGCAGCGAATTTGAAAGAAGGCGAACAGGAAGTTCCGATTCAAGTCAGCAGTCCGGAAAATACAGATTGGACCATTACAAATAAAACGGCAAGA
>CALGSR010000328.1 GCA_937902115.1 uncultured Bacillus sp.
CATAACATATTCCGTCGCATCAATCACATCAAGGATGGTAACCCCGGGACCTTTCAAATCTTTTTTCAATTTAAAGGCGATCTCACATTCAATTTTCGGCTGTAAATATTGATCAAGCGAAATCGTGTCGCCATCAACATAGATCATATCCTCCAGCAGATGACCATAGTCCGGTTGGTTGACACCAAATAAATTTTGAATCGCTTTACTTGTGGCCCCAATCTTTTTCCCAACAACTCTTGCTCCCTTGTCCACTTTGCGGCGGATTTGCTCCAATTGAATGTAATATGCTTCATCCACGGTAATATCAGGATAAACTTCCGTTAAGGGACGGATGGGTATTTTTGTTTCTTCGGCTTCAAGCAGTTTCGTTGCTGCTTCTTGTATCATTGTAAATTTCCCCCTTTAAACAGCAAAGATGTTTGCGTTTTCATGCCCTCACAAAGACTATTCTTTCGTATTTATATATATTTGTAAAGAGTTTAATTTTCGAAAAATCATTGAAAAATATGAATTAAGCTTTTTTCTCTGCCAATTTTACAGCCACATCAATAATCCAATCTTCCTGGCCGGCGATAGCCTGACGCTTCCCAAGCTCTTCCATAATTTCAGAAGCACGTACGCCAAATCTGTCTGCAGCCTTTCGGACATGCAGCAAGAAACTGTTATACACACCGGCATAGCCGCTTGATAAATTATCGCGGTCAATGACAATTGGTGTTGTCATTAACGGGGCAATTACTTCTTCTGCTGTATCCATTAGAACGGAAAGATTAATGCCCGTTTCAATGCCCATTTTATTTAACACAGCTGTTAATACCTCAGTAGGAGCGTTTCCAGCTCCCGCACCTAGGCCTCTCAAAGTTCCGTCAATTTGCGTGGCCCCGGCTTCAAGTGCTGTGATTGTGTTGCCAATCGCCAAGCCGAGATTATTATGACCATGAAAACCAACCTCAATAGAAAGCGCGTCTTTGAGAGCTGTAACTCTTTCCCTAACATCTGATTGAACCATTGCACCGGCGGAATCAACGACATACACACAATCTGCCCCATAGGATTCCATCAGCCTCGCCTGAGTCACCAGAACATCTGCCGGCTGTGTATGTGACATCATCAAAAATCCTACTGCCTCAATGCCCAGTTCCTTTGCCATTCTGAAATACTGCTCCGTCACATCTGCCTCTGTACAATGAACAGCGATACGAATCATATCGATACCGATCGCAACGGCCTTTTTTAGCTCCTTGCTCGTCCCGATGCCCGGGACAAATAAGGAGGCGATCTTTGCTTGCTTTGCCGTTTCAACTGCTGCGGCAATTAAATCGAATTCCGAGTGGACAGAGAATCCTTGCTGGATACACGAGCCTTTTAACCCTGAGCCATGGCTGACTTCAATGACCGGAACTCCGGCATCATCTAATTCTTTTACAATCGCCCGTACCATTTCCGGGGAATAGCTATGGTTAATCGCATGATCTCCATCCCGAAGTGTCGTGTCAGTTAGTCTTAGTATCTTTCTCATTTTATTTCCTCCTTAGCTGTAAGAAAATGCTGAGCGTAAGTCTCGCCAACTCTGTATGCGGAAGCGGTCATAATATCTAAATTTCCGGCATAGGTCGGGAAGAAATCCCCTGCTCCTTCTACTTCATTCATAATGACAACGGTTGGTAAGTAGCCCCAAGGTGTATCGCGATAGTCAATCAAAGGTGCGCTCTTTAAGCGATAGCCCGGTACATAACTTGATATTTCAGCGACAATCGATTCAACCGACGCTTTTACGGCTTCTTCATCAAAGTCTTCTTTAATCACTGCATACACGGTATTCCCCATATTCACCGGTGGTTGTGCCGGATTGAAAACCGGAATGGCTCTAGATATTTTCGCCCCGCCAATTTTATGCAATGCGTTGGCAGTTGTCTGCGTGAATTCATCGACATTATGTCTTGTCCCAGGTCCGATCGAAAGGCTGGCTGCAGTGGTAATAACCTCGGCATAATGAACAGGTACAATGCGATTCACTGCGTGAACAAGCGGAGTTGTTGCCTGCCCCCCGCAAGAAATCATATTGACATTCATCGCATCAAGATTCTCACGTAAATTCACCGTTGGAACGACAAATGGTCCCACTGCCGCAGGAGTCAAGTCAATGGCCAATTTACCAGCTTCTCTTAAAGCCGGGGCACATTGCATATGTGCTTTAGCACTTGTCGCATCAAAGACAATTTTAATTTCAGGATCGGCTAATATGGCTGCAACCCCCTCATGGCTGGCAGAAATACCAAGCTCCCGTGCCCGAGCAAGCCCCTCTGATTGCGGATCAATCCCCGTCATTAAGGCCAGTTCCATCGCTCCATCCTTTTTTAACATTTTATACATTAAATCGGTTCCAATATTTCCTGAACCTAATATGGCTGCCTTCACTTTCACCATTATGTTCACCTCATATTTTTTATTTTGAAAGGATTTTCAATTTATTAATTCCGCTTTCATTTACTTTTTTCTTAGCTAACTATCATTCTAGTATAGAAAATAGCTTTCCTCTAGCTACTGTCCCGTTATAGGGGACAAGTTTAAATTATTTTTTATTTCTTATGAATTTTCAATAAACTCATAAGGTAAATAAAAAAGCAAAAGGATGGTTTCCTAATTAATGAAGAAAACCATCCCTTTTGCTTATTTCACTGTTCTTAAATAGACAATATAATCGGTCGAAGTCCCCTGATAGCCGCATTCACGAATCATGGAAGCAATATTTCCTCTGTGATAGGAACCGTGGTTCACAAGATGATAGATAATATCCTGAAAACGAGACTTTTGCTTTGAACCATTTGACGTCTCGTATTCAATGATATCTAACCGGTTGTTATAGTCTGCAACAGCTTTTACCAGAACATGATGAAGCTCAAGCATACCTTGTTCCGCATGTGCAATATCCCTAAAAGCAGTAATAGTTTCATCTACCGCAACATCCGAAATACATCTTTTAATCCAAATTCTTTGCCCGCGAAAAATATGATAGAAGGTCTCCGCCAATGTCGGGAAAACACTGTTCATTTCTTTGTGAAAAATTTCTTCCGGCAAGCTGTTGATGTGATCAAGTAATTTTTTATTTGCCCAATAATCATATTGCAATATTTGTATCAATTTTTGTTCCAAAGTTCTCTCCCCTATCCCCTGTTTTACTATTAAACTCATTATTTCTAATTAGTTTATCATATGGATAGTATGTTTACATTCTCTCAAGTAAAATCATTGATTTGTTCTAATGAATAACCCAAAAATTTCAGTGAAACGATTTTTTGCAGCTCAATGATATTTTCATCGGAATAATACCTGCGTCCGGAAGCGGCAATGACTGCCGGCTTAAGCAAACCAACCTCGTCATAATAATGCAAAGTGCGGATGGTCATCCCTGTTTTTTTCGCAAATTCCCCGATTGCATATTTCTTTAGCATAGGATTCATCTCCTATTTCCTTTGTTATCCCCATTGTAAAACCTAACGTAACGTCAGATG
>CALGSR010000329.1 GCA_937902115.1 uncultured Bacillus sp.
GCAGAGAAACTGGCTGGGCATGGATGAGAGCATTCCCATCTCCATATCACCATGACTTTGCTTTAACAAAAGGTAAAGATAATAAATTAAATCACCTTGCTTACCAGGCAGAACGTGTAGATGATGTTGGTATCCAAGTAAATCGCTTAAATGACGCGAATGTTCCAATTTTATTTGGACCAGGTAAACACCATCCATCAGGCAGTATTTTCTTATATTTCCAAGATCCAGATGGCTTTACAATTGAGTACAGTCAAGGGATGGAAGAGTTCCCTGAAGAAAATCCAAGGGAAGCACGCCGTTTAGAACCAACGATGTATACACTTGACGAGTGGGGCGGAAACCCAAATCCTGGTTGGGGTGAAAAAGGTAAATTAATCGTTGACGAACCTGAAAAAATAAATAAGTAATTAAAATAAAAAGAAACTCATTAATTGGCAAGAATTGGTGAAGACACAGGCGTGGTTGTACTTCCACAGATTTACTAGAAATTGCAACTACGTCTAGATAATTCCTCACGGCAATTTTATGCTTTTCAATTAATATTAAAAAATTTAGAGGAGGCGTAAATGTGGCAAAAGAAAAACACTTTCGTATAGATTTTCATACTCACATTATTCCGGGCGAATTCCCTGATTTAGCAGAAAAATATGGAGACGAACGTTTCCCTACATTAAAGCACACTTGTGATTGTGGTGCTGAAATTTACCGCAATGGCAGTCTGTTCCGTAAACTTGACTGCTTAGCATGGGATCCTGAGAAACGTATTGAACAAATGGACAAAGAGGGTATCGATGTTCAAGTTCTCTCACCAATCCCTGTTACATTCACTTATTGGGCAGATGCTGATAAATGTCTTGAATTATCTAAAATACAAAACGACTTTATTGCTGAAACTGTAAAGCAATATCCAGACCGCTTTGCCGGTTTAGGAACGGTTCCATTACAAGATGCAGATGTTGCGATTGCGGAAATGGAAAGATGTATCAAAGAATTAGGCTTGGTAGGGATCGAAGTAGGAAGTAACGTAAACGGTCAAAACTTTGATGAGCCTGAAATTCAAAAATTCTTAGAAGCTGCTGCTAAAATGGATGTTCCAATTTTCGTTCATCCATGGGCAACAGTTGGACAAGAAAGAATGCCAAGACATCGTTTTATGTATTGCATCGGAATGCCTTCTGAAACAGCACTTGCAGCCGCAAGCGTGATTTACAGCGGAATTCTAGATAGACATCCAAACTTAAAGCTTTGCTTCGCACACGGCGGCGGTTCATTCCCTTATGTCCTTGCTCGAATCGACCAAGCTTGGGAATCATGGCCGGATTCTCGTACAACGGAAGAAAAACCAAGTCACTATGCGAATAAACTATACTTTGACACGCTTGTATATGATCCGCAAAACCTTCAATTTATGATTAATAAATTTGGTACAGATAAATTAATCGCAGGTTCTGACTTCCCATTTGTATTACGTGAAGTTCCATCTGGTAAAGTTGTTGATGTAATGGAGAACCTTTCTGAAGAAGATAAGAAGAAATTGCTTGCAGATAATGCACTTCAATTCTTAGGATTAAAGAAAGAAGATTTCGTAAAGAAAGCTGAAGCAAACAAAAACTAAAAAAGAAATACAAAAGAGAACTTTCTTTTACTAAGTTTTTAGAAAAAGGAAAGTTCTCTTTTACATAGTAGCAGTCATTATACACATTGAAGGATATGATACTCCTTTAATAGATAATTAATTTTAAACATCACTGAATTATTCACTTCATTTTTATAAACGGCTAATAGTGCTGGTGTAGCTGGAAAACCACTGAAAAAGAAATCAATTTGTTTATTCGTAAAGCGAATAATTTGTTCTCTATAAAATAATTTCTTTTGTTCAATTTTCTCTCGGATTTCATCCGTTAAAGAAAAAATAAATTGTAGAATAGAATACTCTATACTGCCGCAATATTCTGGCATTTTCATGAAGAATACCTCCTTCGCTGTCAAGAGAAACGAATAAATCTTTACAATTAATTTACATTACCTTAATATTATTTTAAAGGATCATGATTTAAAATCAACTGTTCCGACAAAACTAGTCAAAAGAATATTTGCAAGCGCTTTAATTCTGTCATAAAACAACTTAAAATTAGTCTTAATGTCGAATATTACATGGAATATTAAAAATTTTAATAAAAAAAAACAGAACGCAACCCCACATTTGGCTGAGTACCAATACTAGGGTTGCGTTTTGTGATTCGTTTTGACTATAAGATTCTAGACGGTCAAAACAGAAAGATGGGGGACCTACATCTTGGCAGGTCGTAAAGTTTTTAATGTGGTTTCAAAATATTGCAGAAATAAATACAGGTTATCCAACTTTGGAGAATCATTCTTGTAGATTCCAGTTACATCAAAAATCAAGTTATCGAACTCTGGGAAAGGGAGTACCTCAAAATCTTGTTCAATTTTTTCAGTATCATTTCCTAATGCTAATTCAGGAATGATGCCAAATCCCCAATTGTTTTTAACCATTAATTTTACCATTTCAAATCCACCGACTTCAATACGCTGTAGGTTTTCAACCCCAACTAATCTTTCATCAATTTGAATAGCAATTGGGGTTTGGCGGCGGTAACAAATCATCGTTTGACCAACTAAATCCTTTAATTTTATTTCTTTGTTTAGCGCAAGTTCATGATTTTTACTGACAATGAATTTTAGTTTTTCATGAAATAAACTTTTTGATTCTAGTTTGGTAAAGGGTACGACGTTACGAATGAGTCCGATATCAATCTGTCCCTCTGAAATCATTTTTGAAATTTCCATGGAATCATCAGCTTCGACAATATCGAATAATAAATCATGCTCCTCTCTCATTGCCGATAAAACCTGAAAAATAAGAGATTCAGAGATAGCAGGAGAGAGTCCGATAGACAATGTCGGTACCTTTAATAAATCAACTGTTTGCTTCGCTTCATTCATATAGTTTACTATTTTTCTTGCAAATGGAAGTAAAACCGTTCCTTCTTCCGTTAAAATGATTTTTTTTCCGTTCCGATTAAAAAGCTTGCAATCCAATTCCATCTCTAATTTTTGAATTCTCGCAGTAACAGCCGGCTGTGTTACATTTAAGTGGTCCGCGGCACGTGAATAATTTTTTACCTCTGATACGGCAATAAATGTTAGTAATTGTTCGTTATCCAAGTTTTTCTCTCCCTTGAAAAAATCTAGAAACATATCGTTTAATTCAAAAGAACCTGAAAGAAAAGAATCATTTCTTTCAGCAATATCATTTTAGATATACTAAAACTACATCAATGGCGGCCTTTTTGCAGTCTATACGCGATCAATCGTTCCAATATTAAAAATAACATAGAACTCCTTAAATTAAAAACGTTTACATACATTATAGCAATACATTTATGTTGCTTATTATGTTTACATTGAATTAAAATGTTTACCATAAGAAACTTTTTCATTATTTGTGCATATGAATATCCAAGGGAAATTTTTTAATTTAAAAGTTGGGCATGGACAAAACTTTTGGATAGG
>CALGSR010000330.1 GCA_937902115.1 uncultured Bacillus sp.
ATCTTTTTGCTTCAACTGTCGTAGGATCATCACTGAAAATGACATTTCCAACAGGTGAAAAAATCAAAACTGCTGAAAAAATTGCTGCAATTAATTTCTTCAAATACTTTCCCTCCGAATTTTTATAATTGTGTTCTAATCAAACCTAAGAAACATTGTAACATATCGTTTGATTAGCGATCATCTTTTACATAAGTAATTTACGATTTCAGGATGAAAAAAGTTTCATTTAGTTAAATGAAACTTTTTTAAAAATAGATTAATCAAATTTATCGCTATAAAGGGATTTTATCCATTATACTAGAAATGAATTGTTGATTATGAATTAGGCGCTGTTTAACAGCGCCTAAAATTTTTTTGAAAAAGGGGACATCCATGCAAACTTATATTGTGCAGGAAAATGGGGTTTTTCCTTCTGTATGCTCCCTTGATTGCCCAGACCAATGTGGGCTTTTAGTTCATAAAAGGAATGGGAAAATTGTTAAAATCGAGGGAGATCCGAAACATCCGGTAACTAAAGGGATGATTTGTAATAAGGTGCGGAATTTTCATGAACGGATCTATGATAAGAACCGATTGCAATTCCCTTTAAAGCGGATCGGCAAAAAAGGTGAAGGGAAATTTACGCGAATTAGTTGGGATGAGGCGATCGAAACAATCACTTCTCGTTGGAAAAAATTAATGGAAGATGCTGGTCCGGAAAGTATATTGCCATATAGCTTTTACGGTAATATGGGAAATCTCACGGCAGAAGGGATGGATCGACGTTTCTTCCATCGCTTAGGGGCTTCACAGCTAGAGCGGACAATTTGTTCCATTGCTGGGGTTGTTGGATATCAATATACAATGGGAGGCAGCTTCGGGATCGATCCGGAAGATACGATTCATTCAAAGTTGATTATTTTCTGGGGAATTAATGCAGTTAGCACAAATATGCATCAAATCGCGTTGGCACAACAGGCTCGCAAAGAAAACAAAGCAAAAATTGTCGTCATTGATGTCCATCAAAATCAAACGGGAAAATTTGCCGATTGGTTTATCCCAATTCGCCCGGGTACTGACAGTGCGCTTGCATTAGGGATGATGCATATCTTATTTGCAGAAGGCATGACAGATGAAGGATTTTTAGAGCAATACACTGTAGGAAGCCAAGAATTAAAAGAGCATGTAAAACAATACGATCCGAAGACCGTTTCTGACATTACTGGTGTTTCGGTGAAAGATATCTATAAGCTTGCGAGACTATATGGATCCGTTTCGCCGAGCTATATCCGTATCGGAAATGGGCTTCAGCACCATGATAATGGTGGAATGAATGTCAGAACGATTTCATGCCTTCCTGCTTTAACAGGCCAATGGCTGAAAAAGGGCGGAGGGGCAATCAAAGGGAACTCTGATTATTTAGCGCATAATGAAAAAGCACTGCAGCGGCATGACTTCCTGCGAAATAAAAAAACACGCAAGATAAATATGAATCGAATTGGTGAAGCACTCAATTCGTTAGAACCGCCTATTAGGTCCCTCTATGTATACAGCTCCAATCCTGCAGTTGTAGCACCAAATGGGAATCTTGTCAGAAAGGGACTTGAACGGGAAGATTTGTTTATGGTTGTTCATGATTTATTCATAACGGAAACAGCTAAATATGCTGATATTGTTCTTCCGGCCGCATCATCACTAGAGAACACTGATTTTTTTGCGTCTTATTGGCATCATTATATACAAATTCAACAGCCTGTCATTGCTTCAATTGGCGAATCCAAATCAAATGTGGAGGTATTTAAGTTATTGGCACAAGCAATGGGATTTAAAGAGGCTGCTTTTCAAGAGAGCGAAGAAGAAATGATTAAGGCAGCGCTTGATAATCCAAACAATCCTTACCTAAAAGGAATCAACTATGAAACTCTTATGGCAGAACAATTTATAAAAGCGGAAGTGAAGCCATTATTCCCAGGGAGATTAAAAACTCCAAGTGGTAAAATAGAGCTGTATTCGAAAAGAATGGAAAAGCAGGGATACCCGCCATTGCCGACTTATGTCCCACTTGTGAATGAAGGGGATGAGCACTTTCTTTTTATAGCAGCACCAAATCATCACTTTTTAAATTCAACTTTTGCTAACAATCAAAAACATCAAGCATTTGAGAAAGAACCAATCCTTCATATGAACGAACATGACGCCGTGTTAAACGGAATTATGGATGGGAGTATGGTGAGAGTGTGGAATCATCAAGGAGAGTGCAGGCTTAAGGTTTTAGTAGGTGAAAATGTACTTCCCGGTGTTGTTGTGACACAGGGCCTTTGGCAAGGGGTGGACACTCAAAATCAGCTGGTGAACACTTTAACACCCGATCGCATCGCAGATATGGGTGGTGGAGCAGTTTTCTTTTCCGGCAGAGTGAATGTCTCTAAATAAAAGGATGCAGATTTTACTGCATCCTTTTTCCGTTTGCTTTTGAATAAGGATTGCTTATGATTACGATAACTAAACCTTATTTTACTTATCGTATAGTCTTTGATAAAGTTCAAGTAGCTTAAGTCAAGAAATGGATTCATTTGTAAATTTTAAAACCAACTTGACTTATATGAATAATATAACTAATATTATTTATAACAATTAATCTATTGGAATTGTATCATTTATGAAAAAAGTCAATGTAGGATACTCTACATATGATTCAATTTATATTTATTGAGAGGTGGATATCGTTGCAACTATCGGTATTAAACAGTCCGTTTAGTCAGGAACAGGCAGAGCTGTTAAATCGTCTTCTGCCAACATTAACAGAATCGCAAAAAGTATGGATATGCGGATTCTTATCAGCATCACAATCAGTATCGCAAGATTACACAAACCAATCAGCACCCCAGACGGCGGCAGCATTAGAATTATTAGAAAGAATTGAATCGCCTATTGCAGAATCGCAAAAACAGGAAGTCATTCCATCTATTTCGAATAAAATTACCATTCTTTATGGGTCACAGTCCGGAAATGCGCAAGGAATTGCAAAAAGTGCAGGGAAAACTTTAGAAGGACGGGGTTTTGAAGTTAGTCTTTCCTCAATGAACGACTTCAAAACCAATCAATTAAAGAAAGTTGAAAATCTTTTGATTGTTGTCAGCACACATGGAGATGGAGAACCACCTGATAGTGCAATTTCCTTTCATGAATTTCTCCACGGAAAAAGAGCACCCAAGCTTGATGGACTCAATTATTCTGTTTTGGCACTTGGGGATCAATCATACGAGCAGTTCTGTCAGACAGGGAAAGAATTTGATAATCGCTTAAAAGAACTTGGCGGTACGGAAATTTATCCTCGTATTGACTGTGATGTTGATTACGATGGAGAGGCAGAAAAGTGGATCGCCGGTGTCTTGGACTTCTTTAGTAAAGGTACAACAGAGGCAGTAAATGCTTCATCAGTACATGCTGCGGCAATTTCAGCAGCGAAAGAATCCATTTATTCACGGAAAAACCCTTTTAAAGCTGAAATTCTGGAAAATCTTAATTTAAATGGCCGGGGTTCAAATAAAGAAACACATCACCTTGAAATATCGCTTGAAGACTCCAATCTCACATACGAGCCAGGAGATGCCCTTGGAATTTTCCCGGAAAATGATCCAATTCTTGTTGAACAGCTGGTAAATGAATTGAATTTTGACGCTGCAGAAAAGATAGCTGTGAATCAAGAGGGCGAACAGGCGACTGTAAAAGAGGCATTTACATCTTATTTTGAAATTACGACTTTAACAAAAGTATTATTGCAAAATGCTGCAAATCTTTCAGGAAATAAAGAATTACAGGAGCTTGTTTCACCTGAAAATAAAGATAAATTAAAAGCATACTTAGAAGGACACGACTTGCTTGATTTAGTACGTGATTATGGTCCTTGGAATGTGTCTGTGCAAGATTTTGTCAGCCTCTTAAGAAAAATCCCTGCAAGACTATATTCAATTGCAAGCAGTATTGAAGCAAACCCTGAAGAAGTTCATTTAACGATTGGTGCGGTAAGATATGAGGCAAATGGACGAGAATATAAAGGTGTTTGCTCCTGCTATGCAGCTGAACGTCTAGAACCGGGCGACAAGGTTTCTGTTTTTGTACAGCACAATGAAAACTTTAGGCTCCCGGAAAATCCTGAAACGCCAATTATAATGATTGGGCCGGGAACGGGTGTTGCACCATTCCGTGCCTTCATGCAGGAACGTGAGGAACAAGGGGCTTCAGGAAAATCATGGATGTTCTTCGGTGATCAGCATTTTGTTACTGATTTCCTTTATCAAACAGAATGGCAAAAGTGGCTCAAGGATGGTGTATTAACACGAATGGATGTTGCTTTTTCACGTGATACAGAAGAAAAGGTATATGTACAGCATCGTTTACTGGAGCAGAGCCAGAATTTGTATCAATGGCTTGAAGAGGGTGCGGTCATCTATATTTGCGGTGATAAAGACAAAATGGCAAGTGATGTTGAGAATACACTGCTTGATATTATTGAAAAAGAAGGCGGCAAAACTCGTGAAGGAGCAGAGGCCTTTTTAAATGAACTAAAACAGCAAAAACGTTATCAACGTGATGTTTATTAACTTCATTCAGCAGAAATCCTCTACTTCTGGGGTAAGGGATAAATGTGGAATAGTTTTCTAATTCAATGAGGGTTTAAACCCTGGCTGAAAAGCCTTCGTCTCCGGCGGATGCCTCGATTTTTCAAAGGGAATGTTTCGAACGAGTTCGAAAAAAATCGGGCGCAAATTCGACGGAACGAATTTGATTATTTGAAAAAGCGGGAAAGTGCAATGGAGTATATCTTTACACTTTCTTATGAAAGGAGACTTACAACAACATGGTGAGTAAAGTTTTACAAGCACCGGAAGGACCACCAAGTGATGTAGAAGGCATTAAAGAAAGAAGTAACTATTTGCGCGGTACATTAAAAGAGGTGATGCAAGACCGTTTGAGCGCCGGAATTCCTGAGGATGATAACCGGCTAATGAAACACCACGGCAGTTACCTGCAGGATGACCGTGATTTGCGCACGGAACGTCAAAAGCAAAAGCTTGAAGCAGCCTACCAGTTTATGCTGCGTGTTCGACTGCCAGGTGGAGTAGCAACACCAGAACAATGGCTTATGTTAGATGAGCTTGCTGATAAAAACGGGAACGGCACATTAAAAATTACGACTCGCCAAACATGGCAAATGCATGGAATCTTAAAATGGAATATGAAAGATACGATTCAAAAGATCCACTCAACTCTTTTGGATACAATTGCTGCCTGCGGTGATGTAAATCGTAATGTCACAGCTACTCCGAATCCGTATCAGTCTGAGATTCACGCCGAAGTATATGAGTATGCTAAACACTTGAGCGATTATTTACTGCCTCGCACAAGAGCTTATCATGAAATTTGGCTTGATGAAGAAAAAGTAGCCGGTACACCTGAAGTGGAAGAAGAACCGATGTACGGCCCGCTTTATTTGCCACGTAAGTTTAAGATTGCCATTGCGGTACCGCCAACAAATGATGTTGATGTGTTCAGCAATGACCTTGCGCTTATTGCCATTGTAGAAGATGGTAAACTACTTGGCTTTAATGTAGCTATCGGCGGCGGTATGGGATCAACGCATGGGGATAAAGCAACATATCCGCAGCTGGCAAAAGTGATCGGTTTCTGTACACCGGATAAAATTATAGAGGTTGCAGAAAAAACTATAACGATCCAGCGTGATTATGGGAACCGTTCTGTTCGTAAGAATGCTCGTTTCAAATATACAGTTGACCGCTTAGGGCTGGAAACAGTCAAAGAAGAGTTGGAGAACCGTCTCGGCTGGAAATTAGATGAAGCAAAACCGTTTCATTTTGACAGTAACGGAGATCGCTATGGCTGGGCAAAAGGGGTTCGGGGAAGATGGCATTATACCCTGTTTATTCAAAATGGTCGTGTAGCTGATTTTGAAGGTTATAAGCTAAAGACTGCTTTGCGTGAAATTGCCAAGATTCATACGGGAGAATTTCGTCTGACAACGAATCAGAATGTGATCATTGCTAATGTTTCAGCTCAGAAAAAGAAAAAGATTGAAGCGCTAATTGAACAGTATGGTTTAACAGATGGCAGTCATTATTCAGCCCTGCGCCGCAGTTCAATTGCCTGCGTTGCCCTTCCGACTTGCGGGTTGGCTATGGCTGAAGCTGAGCGTTATTTGCCAAAGTTGATTGATAAAATTGAAGAAATTGTTGATGAAAATGGATTGCGTGATAAAGAGATCACAATCCGAATGACCGGATGTCCAAATGGCTGTGCTCGTCCTGGACTAGGCGAAATTGCCTTTATGGGGAAAGCAGTTGGTAAATATAACATGTATCTCGGTGCTGCATTCGATGGCAGCCGCCTGAATAAAATGTACCGGGAAAACATCGGTGAAGAAGAAATTTTAAGCGAACTGCGTGTTCTTCTTTCCAGCTATGCAAAGGAACGCAATGATGGGGAACATTTTGGCGACTTTGTCATTCGGGCTGGTATTATTAAAGCGACAACGGATGGTACTAATTTCCATAATTAATTAAAACATTAAGCAGCAGATTGCTTTAAATGAGTACAAATGAAAATGACTGTTCAAGAGGGAGAGAATGCTTTTCCTTTGAACAGTCATTTTCTGTTTATTTGTTTATTTTTTCAAATTGAAATATAATTATACGAAGCAAATAATGAATCTGCATGGTTTCAACAAAATTCAATGCTAAATAGTGAAGGGATAATAAAGAACTGTCGAAACATCTGTTATGAAAAGTATTGAATTCTGTAAGCGGTTACAGGTAAAATAGAAGTGGGAGGATGACACGCGTGGTCATCATTGTATTTGGCGAAGGCGGGGCCTGTACGTATAAGTTTGTCAAGCTGTAGAAGGCGAAGAGCAAATTATTATTTTGATATCACAAGTTGGTTTTATGAATAATGAAATGGTGAAGGGGGGAGAAGATGAAAGAACATAAAGTTCAATTGACCCATTTTGTAAAAGAAGATCGCTTTGAATTGAACTTGTATTTAACAGTTCTATTTAAGCAGTTCAAAAGTCGCTGCTCGTCCCAATTAAGCCAGGAGAATGTAAAAAAAATAAATAGCAGTCTATTTAAAAGGTAAATTAACGGAATTTTCTAGAAACTTCTAAATGGAGACTATTTATTTTTAAATGATAATAAATAATGAGAAGAAAAGAAAAGCGAACAGTGCTGTTCGCTTTTCTTTTCATGTAAGAACGAATTTTTATTGCTTCGAACGTTCTCTTACCCATCCTTCTACTAATGGATAGGTGTGCTTATTTGCACTTCTACCGACTGATACAGAGACATGACCAGCAGGGATTAATTTAAAAGTCTTATCCTTACTGGATATAATATCCATGAGTTTTTCCGTCTGCTCAGGAATGGCAATATGGTCACGATCAGCGGCAATATTCAATACATTAGCTTTAATATTGCTTAATTTTACCTGCTGGCCACGAATATAAAATTCGTCTTTTATTAATTTGTTTTTCTGATAAAATTCACCGATCCATTGTCTGTAGGCCTCTCCTGGGAATGGTACTCCGTCTTTAACCCATTTTTGCATGAGGGACCAATTTTTAATGAAATCTTCATTATCAGCCCGGTCTGCTAAGGTGACATATGGTCCTATATAATTCACAAGTGGCTTTAATAACTTGTTTCCGAAATCAATCGTTTCTGGAGGAATATTTCCAAGGGTATCAACCATTTGATCCAACTGAAAATATCGCTCATCGACCCATTTTGTATAGAGTCCGGCATTGGAAAAATCAAATGGTGTTGTTAAAAAGATGATGTTGCGAATAGGCAGATTGGGATGAAGTGCAGCGAACATTGCTGTTAACGTCCCCCCGATACAATAGCCAAGCAATGAAATTTCATCCGCGTTAGAGGTTCGCAGTACTTTTTTTACAGCACGGGGGATATAGTCCATGACATAATTATCAAGCTTCATCTGCCGATCTTCATAACCGGGTGTTCCCCAGTCCAGCAAATAGACATCATGACCGCGATCCGTTAAATACTCAATCAAGCTGCTCCCGGGTGTAAGATCGAGGATATATGGTTTGTTGATTAAAGCGTAAATCATCAGGATAGGTACTTTATTAGTTTTAACCTTGCTTGGCTGATAGCGGTATAATTTGGCTTTGTTTTTTGTCCAGATAACCTCTTTAGGTGTCTGACCGACCTTAGGTTCCGGATCGGTTGTCAGGACGTTTATCACTCTTTTATAACGCTTTATTTCCTTTTGATAATTTTCCGGTAACGTTTTTTCAACTAAGGCTTTCAAATCGTTAGACGAAGTAAAAGTCATCCTGCTACCCCCTTCATTTTTGGCAAGCTTATCTTTTCTATAGAAATTTTTATTATTTTTTTACCTTTTCCTGAAGTGCTATCGTTAGGAAATGATCCATCTTTTTTTCTAATTTAGAGATACTTGTTTTTAATTGATTTACTTCCTTGGCTAATGAATGATCAAAAAGCTCGTCCTCAACCTTTTCGTCGAGAGTTTCCAGCTTCTCTGCAACATTAATA
>CALGSR010000331.1 GCA_937902115.1 uncultured Bacillus sp.
AATGCGATATAACAATGAAGGAATTAGACATTGTCGCCGCAACATTTTGTGAAACACTAAATGGAATATTCCACTCAAGGATTGAATATCCGGAATTGAAAGAACAGAAGGTGAAGCATGCATGAGTTTAAATCTTGATTTTATGGATGAAACGAATGAACTGCAGGATGGGGACATCGAAATGCTCGAAAAACTGTTAAATTTCGCGGCAGAAAAAGAAAATGTGGAAGATGACAGTGAATTATCGGTTACTTTTGTAACCAATGAACGGATTCAGGAAATTAACCGGGAGTATCGGGATAAGGACCGAGCAACGGATGTTATTTCATTTGCTATGGAAGAACTTGGCGAAGGAGAAATTCCGTTAATTGGGGCTGATATGCCAAGAGTGTTAGGGGATGTTATTATTTCGATAGCAAAGACTAGAGAGCAAGCAGCCGAATATGGGCACACATTCAGTCGGGAACTTGGATTTTTGGCAGTTCACGGGTTTCTTCATCTGCTTGGCTATGATCATGAGATTGAGGAAGATGAGAAAAAAATGTTCTCTCGGCAAAGGGAATTGTTAGATGAATTCGGACTGCAAAGGTAGGAAGAAAACGACCCTTCTGCATTCCTTTTCTTATGCATTTTTGGGGATTTTCCATACCATTCGCCATGAGCGGAATATGAAGATTCATTGTGTGGCAGCCGTACTGGTCATTACTTTCAGCATCTACTTTCAGCTTTCAGCAGTTGAATGGCTTTTTATCCTCTTCGCTGTCGGAGGGGTGTTCGCCCTTGAATTAATAAATACAGCGATTGAACGTACCGTAGATTTATGTACCAAGGATTTCCACCTCCTTGCTAAGCAGGCTAAGGATATTGCTGCCGGAGCTGTTCTTGTGTATGCCATCCTCTCGGTTATCATAGGATGTATCATATTCCTGCCAAAAATATTTTAAAACGTGAAGGAATCAGGCTTAAGTCCTGTTCTTTCACGTTTTTTTCTAAATGGTTGTGAAAATCTATCCACCATCGTCAATCGTACAAAAGATTTCCGGTAGACAATGAAAAAATAAGAAAAATAAGGTAAAATAAAAGGATAGAATCAGTTGTAAGAAAGATTGAATACAGCACAATAGATCGTTACAATAGGGGAAAGAGTAGAAGCGTGTGAGGGGACATTGCCCTCACGTTCTAATGCTTCAGCATATATTAAGTGATCTTTCTTACAGACACTTTTAGTGGGGAGAACTTCGTTTTACGGAGGAATGACAGGCGGATCATTTACATCGGAGGATATAATGAATAAAGAAGAGAAGAAGGAATTTAAATCAGGCTTTATATCGATTATTGGAAGACCAAATGTTGGAAAATCCACTTTTATTAATCGGGTGATTGGGCAGAAAATTGCGATTATGAGTGATAAGCCGCAAACGACCCGGAATAAGGTCCAGGGGGTTTTAACGACTAATCAAGCACAATTTGTTTTTATTGATACACCTGGAATTCATAAACCTAAACACAAATTAGGGGATTTTATGATGAAGGTTGCGCAAAATACCCTAAAAGAAGTAGATGTCATTTTGTTTATGGTCAATGCAGAGGAAGGGTACGGCCGGGGTGAGGAATTTATTTTGGAAAAGTTTCAAAACATCAAGACGCCGGTTTTTTTAATCATCAATAAAATCGACCGGATTCACCCTGATAAACTCCTGACTGTTATTGATTCTTATAAAGAAAAATATGATTTTGCCGAGATTGTTCCGATTTCAGCGCTTGAGGGAAATAATGTTGATCATCTACTCGATGTGATCATGAAATATCTCCCTGCGGGGCCGCAATATTATCCGGCCGATCAAGTAACCGATCATCCAGAACGATTCATTATTACCGAATTAATTAGAGAGAAAGCGCTCCATTTAACAAGAGAAGAAGTGCCGCATTCCTTGGCTGTCGTCATGGAAAAATTAGAACGCCAGGCTGATAAAGAAATCATTCATGTGATGGCTACAATTATAGTGGAAAGAGATTCCCAAAAAGGAATCGTTGAAAACCTGCTCGGGTCTAAGGTTTTCTTGGAATTATGGGTTAAGGTGCAAAAGGATTGGCGCAATAAGGCGTCACAGCTACGTGATTATGGTTTCCGTGAAGATGAATATTAATTGATTGCACGTTTTGATGCAGTGTTTAGAATTATGCATGTTTTTGATTTACAATATTTTCGTCTCATGATCAATTGAAAACTGGCAACGCTAAGATAAAGGATTTGGAACAACAAATAGCTAGTCCATAAATGGAAAGGTGGGGTTTTCAATGTTAGATTTTACCTGGGAACTATTTTTGCAAACAGGTAATGTTGACACATATCTTCTTTTAAAGGAATTAGAAAAGGAGAATGCAGGAATACCCGGAAGTCAGGACAGTGAGCTAACAGAAATCGATTTTCCAATTCTGTAGGTTGGTCTTTTTTTACAGGGATGGTGCAAGAATGCTGCAAAAATGTGAAGGAATTGTCCTTCGTACAACAGACTATGGAGAAACTAATAAGATTGTTTCCTTATTTACAAGGGAATGGGGAAAGATTGGTGTCATGGCGAGGGGAGCAAATAAACCGAAAAGCAGGCTGGCGTCAATTACCCAGCCTTTTACATACGGCTATTTTTTAGTACAAAAAGGAAGCGGTCTTGGAAGCCTGCAGCAGGGGGAAATGATCGCTTCTTGGCGTGGAATTAAGGAAGACATCTTCTTGACGGCCTATGCGAGCTTTATTGTCGAATTAACAGACAGATGTTCCGAGGAAAAAAAGATCAATCCTTTTTTGTTTGAGTTGCTTTATCAAACGTTAAACTATATCAATGAAGGCTATGATCCCGAGATTATCAAGAATATTTATGAAATGAAGATGCTCCCATCATTAGGGATGTATCCTGTACTAAATCATTGTGTGATATGCGGGGCAACAGAGGGATCCTTTTCTTTTTCAATAAAGGAAGGCGGGATTATCTGCCATCGCTGTCTTGAGAAGGACCCGTATCATCTCAAAGTAGCAGCAGCAACGATCAAACTGCTGCGAATCTTTTATTATCTTGATTTAAGCCGACTCGGAAACATCTCGGTTAAACCACAGACAAAAGCGGAATTGAAGCTGGTGATTGACAGTTATTATGATGAATACTCTGGATTATTTTTAAAATCAAGGAAATTTCTTGACCAGTTAGAGAAACTTGGAAAAGACCTTTAACTTTATTCAGCAGAAGTCCCTCACTTCTATAAGTGGTGGGATGAATGCAATAACTTTACCGATTCAGTGAGGGGAAAC